>JAFNWZ010000271.1 GCA_017379255.1 Akkermansia sp.
AAATCAAAATCCTCATCCAGCAGGTAAGGCCAGAAGCTACGCCAGCGGCTCAGCGATTTCACCACATCGGGGGCGGCAGAACCACCCCAGGACTCCAGCATGCCGGCATCCACCGCATACAGCGTCACCGCCGCCGGGGTGGGCACCCCGTTCGGCAGAGTCACCCGCCCGGCCAGCATCTGCCGGCTGCCGGGGCGCACCGTGCCAGACAGCTCCAGCTGCACCTGCAGCATGCTGCGCTTCATGGGCACATCAATATCCAGCGCATGCTTGTACGTGTACTCAAACAAACCGGAACCGGGCTTCTGGGTCAGGCGGGCGGCGCAGACATTGATACGCCCTTCCTCATCCCCAAGCAAGGGAAGAGCCAGCTCATGCCGCCCGCGCTGCAGGTCCAGCACATGGGCACGCACACGGCGGCCATAATTCAGCACCAGCAGCGCCTTGAAATCCTCACTGCATTCCAGGATGATATGACCGGGTCTGGAGCTGGGGCTGGCAGAGAACACGGCCTCCCGGCTGTTGCTGTGTTGCGCATGACCGCGCTTCTGGTGGCGGAACACGCGGCCCCAGTAGTCGCGCCCGGTGATTTCCACCGTGTATTCCTCCAGCTCCTCCTGAGACAACCCGGCCAGCACCTCGTGCAAGGGCAGCTGCACCCCTTCCTCCACACCGGCAGGCACATTCACCCACTGGCTCCACACCTCCTCCTGGTGCGTGGCATCGAGCATAAACCCGTTGGACAGCTGGTTTTCCACGCGACGGGGCACACGCAGCGCCACGCGGACAGAGGTCCCCTGGGAAAACAACTTGCCGCAGCAGTTGCAGAATAAGCGCAGCCGGTAATCAGCCCCCAGCTCCGGGCGGATTTCCGATGCATGGTAGCGCCCCACGAGGTCAAAACGGCGGGCTTCCTCGCGTTCATTGATAACGGCGCCCTCATAGTGCACCTCAAAATCAGATTCCGGCGTGGCCGACAGCGGCACGTTGAACAGCACCGAGCCATCCTCCTTCAGGGGCAGCGTACCCTGCCACTCATACACCACACCGCTGCCGGTTGCCAGCTGGCGGGCACCCTCCACAGGCACCGGGCTGGTCATCCGCAGCTCCACGCGTCCCTGCGTGAGCGGCAGCGTATTGTAATCCTGCGCCTGCACCTTCAGCGCCAGCGCCTTGGGGGCAATCTTCTCGGTGGTGTCCTCCGTGGTCAGCTCAAAGGAATCGCGGCGGTACATCTCGCAGGCAATTTCCTTTTTCACCAGCGTGCGGGGGCGGGTTGTGCCCACGCGGATGACATAGCGTCCGCACACATCATCCTGCCCCTTGGGCAGGGTAAGCACCTGGTTAAACGCACCAAAGGCATCCACATCGAACACACGGCTGAACAGGCGCGCACCATTCGGTGCTTCAAAATGCAGCTCCAGCGTGCGGTGTTTCGAGTGCGCAATGCGGTTCAGCCCATCGACCGCGCGCAGGAACCCGCGCACAAAGACCCTGTCCCCCGGGCGGTACACATTCCGGTCTGTCCAGACCATGGCGCGCAGCTCGGCATCGCCCTCCTGCTCCGTTTCCTGCTCCATGGAGAATTCGTTGGGATTGGAAACCAGGCAGTAATCCTCCCCGGCGCGCACCAGGATATCTGCCACTCCGGACGGCAGGGCCACATGCCCGTGCTCCACCGCCACCGGGGCAGATGCACCTTCTGCATCCACAGCAATCATCTGCCCGCCATGCAGCGGCTCTGCCGTGCTGTGGCGCAGCACCAGCAGGCTGGCTTCGCCGCCCGCCGGGCCGGCGGTGCTGAGCACCACGGGAGATAAATCGCTGACGGATACGAGCGCATCGCAACGCAGCTCCCAGTCGCCCGGCTTCATGCCCAGCTCCCGGGCAGCAGCCTGCACGGTTTCGGAAGGGAGCATATCCATCTCCACCAGGTAGAGCCCCGGCTTGAGCGGCGACTGGCTCAATTCATCCAGATTCAGCACCATGCGGGTGCTGGCCATCATCGGGCTGGCTCCAGCGGGCAGCCGGTATTCCCGCTGCCCCACCACCGTGCCGCCTGAGCCCTCCAGGAAAAGGCGGCCCAGGTACACCTCGCGGGCGCGGGTGGCGTTATCCGGAGCGGGGGGCATATCATCCTCCTCTGCCAGCCCGGCTTTGATGCGGGCCTGCACCACCGCGCGGTTATACTGTGTGAGCGCCATATCATGGCGGCGGTTCTGCTGCTCCAGGTGCGATTGAATTTTCGGCAGCGCAGTGCGCACCTCATTCGCCGTCCAGTGGCGCAGGCGCACGCGCATGAAGCCCCCGTTCACCACATCCATGGGCAAATCATGCTTCCCCTGCAGCGGCAGGTGATACCGCACCATGCGTGGCAATGCCGGCTCCAGCGGCGATACACTGTAGCGGCAGAAGAAATCCCGCAACAGGGGCAGACCGTAAATACCGGCCAGCCCGGGCTGCAACCTGCATTCCACCAGCACCGGCACCGGGCTTTCCACCGCCAGCCGCATTCCCATGGATGCCGTGGGATGCGCGTAGCGCAGGCGGCGCACAGACTTATCAACAAACCAGCCATCTGCCGTCACGCTCTCATCCTCAGCGTCGTCCGGGTTAATCCAGAACTCCTGGGGAGCCACCTCACCCAGGTAACGCACGCGCAGCTCGCGCCCGTTCACCGTGGCCGTGCGGGTCACACCATCCTCCGCCAGGGTGGTTTCCACGCCATCCAGCGTCACCCGCATCTCGCGGAACGCCTGCTGAAGCCGGGTCTTATCCACCGGGGAATTGAAAAGCATCTGCAGCTCCATGGTGGATGCTGCGGCATCGGACGGCAGCACCTGCTCCAGGCGGGCGCTGAGGGTACGGTTCACATAAATGGGGCCCAGGTTGCTGTCTGCAATGCCACTGCCGGGGGCGGCCTTGGCATTCAGCCGCCAGATACTGCCCGCAGGTACGGGGCGGTCCGGGCGCACCAGCACATAGCCGGGCAGCGGGCTGTCCTGCTGCAGTTCCTGCCAGTTGATACCGCGGCGCACCAGAGATTGCAGCATGTTGAAACTATTGCCATGGCTCAGTCTGGCCTGCTCCACAATGGCCCCGGCGGTTTCCCCGGTCTCGAAAAAGTCCCCGCGGTCATCCATCTTGATGCGCGTGTAGGTATACTGAATCGGGGTTCCGGGGTTCAGCCCGGCGGCCTCTGCCGTGTTCTGGAAACGGGCCGCCAGCAGGGCAGCACCGTTCGGGCAGGCGCGCATATCCTCATGCACCAGCGGACTGGCCGGCGCATGGAAACGGTACTCGCGCTTCTGCAGCGCGCGCCCGCTCTGGTAGCGCGTTCCGGCGTGGAAGCGCAGCGTGTATTCTGTCCCCACGCTGCTGCCGGGGCCGGGTTCTATACGCAGGCAATCCTGGTCAACCCAGCGCAC
>JAFNWZ010000272.1 GCA_017379255.1 Akkermansia sp.
GTTCTTTCTCACGGCACTGTTCCCCTCTGCGGGTACAGTGCCGTTTTTTTAGTAGATCAGGCATGACATGTAACCGGGAGAAAGATTCCAATGCACCGCTGGCAGAGCGGCAGCAAATAGATAACGACAACCGAGCCTCTGCAATGCAGGGGGATAGAGAGTTTGAACTCAATGATATCAAGGAATCTGCGAGAAATGTGCGATATTAAAGACCTGCGACATTTCTGTCTCAGACTTTGCCTTGCCTGTAGTTTCCCTTTTCTTGCAAGGATTGCGTAATGCTCTAACGCCGCGCCTGTCTTCTTTCCCAGCCTCCAGCATTGACGATGTTGTAGATTTCCACTACAGCATAGGAGCTGGTCTTTCAGCTTTCCGATGATTGGTACTAGGGACTTCCTTCAAGAGCTAATTGATACTCCTAATAATCAAAACTTACTAATATGAAGAAAACATTAGTGAGTATGATGCTTGCCGCATCTTGCGCTATGGGCGTGAGTCTGGATACCCTGACCTACACTGAGGGCAATGTTGCGATCCGCACCGATAGTGGCGCCTTCAGCTATATACTCACCCTGGATTGCCAGGCTCTGCGCCAGATCCTCGAAGCGGGACAGCCCGCATCGGGTACTGTCGGCATCGTCACCCATAATGCTGCCGGCAATGCCACTGGCATTATGGTGCAGAGCTCATCTGCCGAAAATCTGATTGACTATTCATCCCAGCATGGAAGATGGCAATCTTCCGGCTCTGGTGACTTTATGGGCTATCCCAATGAGGAAAATCAGATTGTTAATTTTAATCTGGCAGATTTGAATGGCGAGACGGTTGGCACGGGATGGGAGACGGTGGAATACGCCAGTATCACCTACACTTTCGATAAGGGGACAGGTTCTACCTGCGCGTTGACTCTGATACAGAGGCGCTGCAAGCCTCTGTCCAGGCCGTTCAGGCGCAGGTGGTGCCTGAACCCGCCACTTCCGCGCTGAGCCTGCTGGCTCTCGCTGGCCTGGCTGCCCGCTGACGCCGTAAGTAAAGCGGTGTCTGGCTATTAGATGCTTTTTAATCCCGCAGGGGTTGGAGATGCTCCACCCTGCGGGATTTTTTTTTCGAGGCTGTTTCAAATCTGCATGTTTTATATTGGGCGCTATGCGGTTTCTTTTATTCCTTGCGGGGCTTGTTTCTCAATTATTGCAGACGTACCAATTTTTTTGAGTCTACGCGACTGATTAATTTATTTGCTTTATAGTTAGTTTTTCTTGTAGAACCCGTTGAGACTTGATAAACTGGGGAGCGTATGAAAGCTTTACTCATCAACGGAAGTCCGCATGCAAATGGCAACACTTACCAGGCTCTCGCCATGGTGGCAGAGGGCTTGAATGCCGCAGGCGTGGAAACTGAGATAGTGCAGATAGGCACCGCTCCGGTGCAGGGGTGCATTGGCTGCCGGGCCTGCCTCAAAACCGGGCGGTGTGGCATGAACGATGCCTTGTATAACTACATCTACGACCAGCTTGATGAAGTCGGCGGCATTGTCATCGGCAGCCCCACCTACTTTGCCGGACCGAACAGCGCACTCTGCGCCCTGCTGGACAGACTGTACTATTCCGCCGGTGCAAAGTTAGCCTACAAACCCGGTGCCACCATAGCCGTGGCGCGCCGTGGTGGCGCCAGCACTACGCTCGACCGCCTCAACAAATACATCACCTACAACAACCAGCCCCTCGTCAGTTCCTTCTACTGGAATATGATTTACGGCATGCGACCCGGTGAAGTACACGAAGATGCCGAGGGTGCTCAGACCCTGCGCCACCTGGGGCAGAACATGGCCTGGATGATGCAGTGCGTGGCTGCAGGTCCGGCGCATCCCACCCTCACCGAGCCCCGCGCCTGGACTCATTTTATCCGCTGATTTCCCTCTGCATGACAAAATCTGCATCATTTTTCGCTTGCAACTTCCCCGCCGCTTCTGTACACTCCGGGTGGGGCTGTAGCTCAGCGGTTAGAGCAGGGGACTCATAATCCCTTGGTCGCGGGTTCGAACCCCGCCGGCCCTAGCACAAAAAAGCGCACCACTACGGTGCGCTTTTTTGTGCTTTATTCCGGCGGGGCGAGAACGAAGTTCGAAAGCGGGCGACGGCCCCGTTTGGGCGCTCGCGCAGCGGGCGGTAAGCCCGCTTGGACAAACAGCTCTGCTGTTTGCCCCGTCAGGGGTGAGGGCGCGTGAGGCGAGCCCGAATCAACCCCGCCGGCCCTATTGCCAAAGGCTGCATTCCTGAAATTGAGGGGATGCAGCCTTTTTCTGTTTATGTGCTGATATTTAATGAATTGCGGAGTCCTTAATTATTAAAAAGAATGTATATTAAAAGGATCA
>JAFNWZ010000273.1 GCA_017379255.1 Akkermansia sp.
TATTTCAATGAGATGGATTGGCATTATGCCGATGCCACTTCTGATGTAACCGTCAGGAAGGGTGGTACATTTGAACTGGGAAGCCATGCCCGGCTCACTGGCGATATAACGGTGGAAACCGGTGGTGCATTTGTGATGCGCGAAAGCGTGCAGCACGAGCAGGAATACATTGAGGGTGGTCAGCGTCTGGAGAGCACATCTGCCATTGCAGATTTCCATGGGCTCAAGGGCAATGTATCACTGGCTGCCGGAGCAGACATGAAGGTGGAGTTCAATGAAGGCGTGACCGCTGGTGCCAGGTATGCCGGCAATATCAGTGGTCAGGGCAATGTCAGCATTGATTTGAAGAATCCGGGCATTACTCTTGCGCTGAGCGGCAATAACACCTTCTCCGGCACCAAAACCCTGCATAGCGGT
Organism: Akkermansia sp.; assembly: GCA_017379255.1. Classification (GTDB taxonomy): domain Bacteria; phylum Verrucomicrobiota; class Verrucomicrobiia; order Verrucomicrobiales; family Akkermansiaceae; genus Akkermansia. Next base: position 418 of record JAFNWZ010000273.1, read on the forward strand.
GGCCTTATCGGGGAAACCGCCTCTTCCCTCGGTGATACGGCAACAAATAAATGGCTGGTGAAGGCGGATGCCTGGATTGCCTCGCAGGCCGAAAGCGGGGAATCCCTGCTGGCGCGTGTGGATTCCGGTTCTACGGGTACTCTGGCTCTTTCTCAAAACACGGAAAAGCAGCTCAACCTCAGCAACCACACAGGTTTGTTCATTGGCGCTGAAAGCGGCAAGGTTGTAGAGTACGGTGCAGCCGGGACCACCGAGGAGCTGGCCGCAGTAAATGGTGCATGGCGTCTCGGCGGCGGCGGCGGTGACCTCATCGTCAACTACTTGCTGACCGGCGATAGCAACCTGCTGCTGGGTGCTGGCGAACAATCATCCGGCTCGGTGCACCTGAGCAATACCGGCAATGATTTCACAGGCAATATCATATTCAACAGTACCGGCATTCGCTTCTCTTATGATGACGGTGCACTCGGCGGGGCTCTTGTCGGCTTGACCTATGGCAACGGTATGTTGCTTTCTTCTGGTAGTTCCCTGGGTAACATCAAGACGGATTCTGCCGGCATGGCTCTGGTGGACGCTCTGACCACAGGGGAAATTGATATGACATCCCACACGTTGCTGGCTCTTGGTGCTTCGCGGGATTCAGTATATAGCGGAGACATCGTTGTTGGCGCAGAACAGGCCTACCGGTTTGCCACCATGAACGGAGCCACCCTTTTCCTCAACAGCACCCTGGCCGCCGGGCATGATGTCATTGTAGACGGGCAGGGGGGGGCCGGCGGCACGGTCGTGCTCGGGGGGGCAGCTGCTGTAGATGGCACTGTGACCGTTATGGGACACAAGGAAGGGGCACAGGGGGATATTACACTGGGCTTTGCTGCAGATAACGCCATGAGCAGCGCTTCTGCAGTGCATGTGCTGGCTGGCGGCATTGTTGATGTAGGAAATACGACACAGACATTCAATAACCTGCAGCTGGGAACAGGTGGACGTGTTACCGGTGACAGCAACGGCAAGCTGGTGCTGAATGCTACCTCAACCAGCACGTTGAACGGTGCTATCCAGCTGGGCAAAATGGAGAAGACGGGTGCGGCCGAGGTCGTGCTGAGCTCTGCAGATAACAGCTGGAATCAATTTACGGTCAAGGAAGGGACGCTTCGTCTGGACGGGGACAATGCGCTCTCTGCGCAAGGGGTGACCCGTGTGGAATCCGGCGCTACCCTGAATCTGGGAGCGAAGGACAACCTTTCCAATAGCGGCACTGTGGTGCGCACGACTGGCGGTAACATCGTGCTGGCAGATGGTGCCACTCTGCTCACCGGTTCAGAGGCTACGGATAATCTGACGGCGCTCACCGGTTCTCTTTCGGTGGACAACGGAGCTCGGGCAGCGGTATCCGGCTATCACCTCGAACTGGTAGGGAAAGAGCACAACACCAACGGCGGCACTATCGATTTTGCTGCAGGTACTCTCTACCTGAACCAGACTACGGAGCAGCACATCGGCGGCACGGTCAATATTGCACAAGATGCCACATTCAGCAGCGGAGGGGCTGCAGAGGATATGGTGAAGCACTTTGACCATGTCAATGTCGGTTCCGGCAAATCCCTTGCAATCGAAGACCGCACATGGAACACCATCTGGCAGCTTGATAAATTGAGCGGAGAGGGGACTGTGACATGGAATTCTGATACCAACCACAGCACAACGGCCCGCACAATTATTGGTGGTGACGGTGCGTTCTCGGGCACTATCCATTTCAACCGATCCTATGATGCGGGGAGTCGCCGCTACCAGGCCTATCTGGAGGTGAACGGAGAGAACGCCATCAGCGGAGCAACGCTGAACCTGAACGGAGGGAAAAACGTTAACTCTCCGGCTAATGCTATGGCTACATTAGCTGTGAATGCGGGCAATGTCAACCTCGGCGGATTGAACGGCAATGAATACAGCCATGTGATGGCGGGTGCGGCTGTGGCAGCTTCCGCCCAGACAACGGCGCCTGGTTCAACCCGCAGTGCAACGTTGACATTCACTGGCAGTGGTGATTATACCTACAGCGGTACCGTGGGCACCACGGCTGATACTTCTGCCAGTTCGCTGGGTGTTGTGATGAACGGCACTGGCCGTCAGAAGCTTAACGGTTCCACAGTGGTGGTTGATCATGCAACCGCTCTCCGGGGGGCTCTGAGCATAGAATCTGCCGGGGCGCAGGTGCTGAGCGGTGTTGGCGTGGCCCAGGGTGCCAGTCTGAAGATAAACAACAGCTTCTCGCTGGATTCCGGCAAAACCTTCAGAGCCCTGTATACGGAAGGTTCCTCTTCTCCGGCAACATTTAGTTCGACGCTGGTGCTTAACGGTGGCGCCCTCAGTTTTGATGGCCGGGCTCTCGGTTCCTCTCCCATGCTGAATCTGGCCGGCGGCCTGGAAGTGGGCAGCGGCCTGGCCACCCAGGAGATTCAGTTCACGCATACCTACGCGCTGGCTACGGGTACCACCTACACTCTGGCAAATGGGGATTGGTCAGCCCTTGCCGGTAAGACCGTTGCCACAGGGGCAGAATATCTGACCGCCACCTTCTCCAGCAATCCGGACTCCCTCCAGGTAAACTTCAGCGCGAGGGAGGGATATATCGTATGGGATGGTGCGGGTTATTATGGAGCAAATATGTGGCAGGCCGGTAAGTTCGGTTCGCAGAATGCGGCCGCCGGAACGGATTACCGCGTGGCTGTGTTTGATGATACGGCAGCCGGAAAGACGGTTTATGTATGGGATTCCGTATCTGTGGATAAGGCTATTTTCAATGCTACCCAGAACTACACTGTCAGCAATTGGGGCGCCACCGCAACCGTGGGGGCTCTGGTGCACGATGGCACGGGCACCACGACAATTGACAGTTCCATGATGGTAACCGGCAGAACCGATATCAACAACGGTACGCTTGTGGTCACCTCGACCTCGACTCTGGCGGGCTCCGTCGGGGGCGACGGCACGCTTGTGATTGACTGGGGGAATGGTAACAGGGCCACCCCTGCCATTTCCGGTCTGAATACCCTGCATATCAAATCCGGCACATGGGGTAACGAAGCTGCTCAGGCTGCAGGCGCTACCAATATCATCATTGACCCTGATGGCTGCTACTCGCAGGGTTCAGTGAGCTACAACGGTAACATTGTGGTACGCGGTGGCTCCATCAATCTCTGTGGTTCTGCACTCAACGGTACGCTTTCCTTGGAAGCCGATTCAACATTGTCTGCTTTTGCCGGTAGCGAAGCCAAATTGAATTCAGCCATAGTGCAGAATGGCCATACCCTGACCCAGACCGGAACCGGCACGGTGCTCGTTGGTTCCGATTCTGCTGCAGAACTTAAGGAATACGTGGTAAGTTCCGGTACTCTCGCCTTCAGCGGCACACATTCCGCAGGTGAGTTGACGGTTGGCACCGGGGCAACACTCCGCGCCAACTATGCCACCAACCTTACGGTGGAGCGTATCAACCTTGCTGGTACTCTGGCAATGTGGAATGGCGGCAATGACGGCTCAACCGTGACGGCTGACATTCAGACAACAGACGGGGCTATCATCAGAGGCGGTGCGAATGGCAACAGTGCTGTGCTGCAAGGTTCCATTTCTGGTAGCGGTGTGCTTAACCTGAACCAGGAGGACAATCTCTATACCATTAAGTCTGATATCAGCGACGGCGATTCCGCCCTCAGCCTCAGTGTCAATACTACCAATGGCGTCAATCTGGCAGGTAACAACACCTTTACCGGTGGCATCACGATGACTCAGGGCCTTCTGCGCGTATCCAGTGCGACAGGTCTGGGCACTGGAGCTGTGCAAATTGGCGCTTCCAGAGCAATGGATTTTGCTACCCTGCAACTGCGCACGTATGGCTTGGAAGCGTTGTCTCAAATCAGTAGCCTGACTCTGGCGAACAATGGTATTCTTGACCTCTCTAGCGCAGATTTCGCCATGCTGGGTGGCGTGAATCTGGGCTGTGAGCTCACCTTGGGCTCCTACAGTCAGATTCAGCTGGGTGATATTGCCCATACCGGCAAATACCGCATCTTCAATCTGAAGGACGGGGCCAGTCTTGACTGGACCAACATGGCTGGTAATATCTACATCGGCTCCGAACAGGTTTCCTGGTTGGACAATGCGAAGCTGAGCATTTCCGATGGGGCTGCCTGGTTGTCCTTCATTGTTGCCGGTCGCACCGTCTGGAACGGTGGTGAATCCGGCGTATGGGATACAAGCTCCACTAACTGGAATGCCACGGAAGATTGTCTCGGCGATAATATTGCTTTCAGCAATGGTTCCAGTGTGGCCTTTGCTGCAGATGCAGCGCTGACTGTTGCTGAGGGAATCCGCGTGGATACACTCACTGTGGATGGAGGAGTGCGTCTCACCACGGCTGGTTCGCTTTCCGTTACAACTCTGGAACTGGGGAAGGATGCCTCCTGGCATCTGGCTGGTGGAGCTTCGCAGGCATTGACTGAAGCGCAGCTCAAGAGCATCACTCAGGGCTCTCTGGTGGTAGAGGAAGGCGCCACTCTTACCATGACCGGCAAGGAAACCGGGGCAAATAGCACTTCCTCCGCTATGGACAACGTAAGCGGTGCGGGCGATGTGGTGCTGCATCTCGCCAAAGATAACGGTGTTGGCTTCAATCTGAACGGTATTGAGGGTGACATTATCGTGGCGGAAGGTCGACTGCAGGTGAATAGCTCTACA
>JAFNWZ010000274.1 GCA_017379255.1 Akkermansia sp.
AACTTGCGGTTACTGCTGATTTTTGTGCTGGTTTCCGGCGGTCTGCTGTGGTAGTATGCGGCCATGAGGGAAGTGATGACACCTGTGCTTGCCCATGACCCGGAGTTCCTGTTCGGTCTCGTTGCCGGGGTGTTGTTCATGTTTGGCTTTTTACACGCGGCATGGTATTGGTTTGTTCACCAGGTGGGCTTCATGCTGGCTGCAATCGGCACGAAGGTAGAACGTTGGTGCAAGGTGGTACTTCCCCTGGTCCTTATCCCTGTTTCCGGTATCATGACGGTATGCGTGCCGCTGCTGTTGGTTCTGCCTATGCAGGACGAAGGTGAGTCGCTGCCCACCATTTGGGCGGCTGTGTGTATTCTTCTGCTCGTTGCTCTTGTGCTGGGTGTGCCTTTTGTTCTTGGCTATTATATGCTGCATTTTACACTCAGGCGAAGCTTGGGAAGTGCCTTTTTTGTCGCGCTTGTGTATGCAATGCCGGTCATGAGTGCCGGGCTGGGCTTCAGTACCCCTGCGTCATCACATGTGGAAACGACACTGGAAGTGACGGAGTGCCGCATTGTGCCGGAGGAAGCTTCCGCATCGGAAGTTCCGGCGGAAAAAGAGGCGACGGAGACGCCGGGCAAGTGAGTTTTTGAGCCTTTCCGCTTTATCCTCGTTTGTTGCGCCAGGGCGCACCTCCAACTTTGCTGGCGGGGACTGCTTCGTCGTTGCTGATGCGGTAGTGCTTATACGGCCCCAGCGACATGTAGCGGCAGGAGGTGAACAGGCAGAGGATGTAACTGAGGATAAGGAAAATTCTCATGAACCAGAGGAAATGAAAGATGAGACGAGGGCGTGGCCGCTGGTGGAGGGCACAATGAAAAGACCGTAGCGTGCGCGTGTGCATGCGGTGTAGAGCTCTTTCATGTCAAAGCCTTTGCTTTCTCCCAGGCCGATGACATCGGTCACGATGATATAGGCGGCTTCCTGCCCCTTGTATGATTTGACTGTGGAGGCAAAGATCTGCCTGGCATGGGGTGCGCGGCAGGAATCACGGCGTTCTGCTGCTTCTTCAGGCAACTCATCTGTCGGGGCAAGCGCAAGTCCTGGTACATGCTTGAGGCTGCAGCGCGGGTGCACTGTGCGCCAGGGGGAAAGCACCACAATATCGCGCGGTTGGATGCCGGGTTTGCTGCGGAGTAATTCTGCGATGATGCGGGAAACTTCCGCTGCGCGTTCTTCCGGGGTATCTGCTGGCGCAGAGATGTGGATGCCGTCGCCACTCAGGGGTAGAATCAACATGTTCTGAGCCTCTGCCGGTAAAAGGGTACGGCTGAAATCTGCAATCTGCTGGGCGTTGCGAAGGTTTGCATTCAGGCGTACTCTTGTAGCCAGTCCTGGCATTTGGTCATAGCGTTCGTATAAATCCTGGTGCTTGTCTGCAAAGATGTAGAGTTTTCCGGCTGGTTTCAGTAATGCCTGGATAATCTGCCACCATACTTTCCGGAAATCCTGGGCTTCATCCACAAAAATGGCATCGTACTGTGGAATCCTCGGCAACAGGGAGATGATTTGCTGCATCGCATCATCCGGCAGGCGGTCACCTGAGCCTTTGTAGTTGACCAGATAGCCGAAGCCGTACTGCTCCAGAATGTTATGGATGCAGAAGTCATGGAATGTGCTGACCGCCAGGACCTCTTTCTGCTCGGGCAGCAGGGGGTGCTGCAGCAGTTCATGCGCCATGGCATGGTTGAAACAGAGCATGAGGATGCGGTGTTGTCCATCGCGGGGAAGTTCGGCGGCCTGGCGGGCTGCTTCTGCGCAGGCAATTACCGTTTTGCCGCTGCCGGCGCAGCCTTCCACCCGGATACCCCCGGTGCTTTCATAGAGAGCGGGGAGAAGGTTCAGGAGGTTGGCCGTGGTGTGATCCATTTCCTGAAGGTAGTTATCCAGACTCATGTGAAAGAGTACACTGGGTGCCAGTGCTTCGGTTATTTTCTGCACGCGGTGCGCTGACATGCGCTCCGGCTGGTTGAGAACAAAGAGCGATTCGATGTAATCTTGCAGTTGCTCCAGGCGCGAGGCTCCACAGAGATACAGAGAACCGAAGGGCAGGTTGTGGTTTTCCCCGGCATCCGGGATGCCCTGGGTGAGAATCGCCATGTGGCGGTGTTCCGGCCAGCGGTGGGGATTCTGCGGCACGCAGCTGCAGCGGGCCAGGCTGCGCATGATTTTCTGCAGGGCGATATTGGCCTGCTCCAGCGGACTCTGCGTGTGGGTTTTCCACTTGTTGTTCCCGTGCTTGCGGCTTTGCCAGCGGCCTTCGTGCAGGCGCACCTCCGGCCAGTCCTTCACCTCAATGACCACGATGCCTTTCTGCGGAATAAGCACCACGAAATCAGCCTCGTAGTGGATGTATCGTTCCTCCTCCAGGTAATCTTCCTTGCAACTGTGGAACACCACCCAGTCTCCGGGGAGCCGGGACATGGCATCATATACCATGCGCTCTCCCCGTTGCATGTTCTGCTCTGGAATTCTGGAGTGGATTTTAGCCATGGCCGGGGCAATCAGTTCTGCTTTTTCTTGCGGGGGCTGCGCTTGCGGGTGGCGGCGGTGGTGTTGGACTTCTTTTTGCCGCCTGAATTCTTGCGGGTGGCGGAAGCCGGCACTGCGGACTTGCGTTCACGCAGCGCGAGCCAGAGCAGCAGCAGCAGGATGCCGCCCCCCAGCTGCATGCATTCCCAGCCCCAGATGAATTTCCACTTGTAAATGTGCGCCTGGCTGGGGTCAAGTTCCGGGGTGATGACCTGTATCTGTTCGCCGATGTTGTAGTCTGTGTCATCGGCATCGGTCATCAGGCGGCTGATAACCAGCCCGTTGGGTACGGTGTAACGTACGATGGGCTGGTAGGATGGGGTGTCAGCCATGGCC
>JAFNWZ010000275.1 GCA_017379255.1 Akkermansia sp.
CGCGCCATGCTATCACATAGACTTCATAAATGCAAGCCGATAATGCGGTAGCAGCAATCACCGCGGGTGGTTTATATGTACTGTTCTGACGGTAGAGCGCGGGTTTTGCGGCGGATTGTGCTTGCGCATCTCCGGATGAGGGCGTATAATGCTGCGCGTTATGAAACAGTATGCCAACCAGCTTCTGCGTTACCCCGAAATGGGGATTTCCCTCGACCTTTCCAAACTGCCGCTCACGCCGGAATACCTGGCAGAGATGCAGCCGCTTATTGAGCGAGCCTATGCCGATATCGCGGCGCTGGAGAGCGGCGTGATTGCCAATCCGGACGAAAACCGCATGGTGGGCCACTACTGGCTGCGCAACAGCGCCATTGCCCCCACGGCTGAGCTGCGCGCTAAGATTGATGAGCCTCTGGCTGATCTGAAGGCTTTTGCTGCCGATGTGCTGGGCGGCAGGATTCTTGCCCCGAACGGCAAGAAGTACACCACCTGCCTGGTGATTGGCATTGGTGGTTCTGCCCTGGGTCCGGAGCTGGTGGCCGATGCGCTGCCCGCTGATGGCCTGGCCATGGCTTTCCTTGACAACACCGACCCGGACGGCATGTACAAGGTGCTCGACACGCTGCCGCTGACCGAAACCCTCGCCGTGGTTATCTCCAAGAGCGGCGGCACTCCCGAAACCCGCAACGGCATGGTCTGCGCCCAGCAGTACTTTGCAGACAAGGGCCTCTGCTTTGCCAAGCAGGCTGTGGCCGTGACCGGCGTGGGCTCCACGCTCGATAAGGTAGCCGTGGGTGAGGGCTGGGTGAAGCGCTTCCCCATGGAAGACTGGGTGGGCGGTCGTACCTCTGAGACTTCTGTGGTAGGCCTGGTTCCCGCTGCCCTGCAGGGTGTGGATATCGACAGCCTGCTGGCCGGTGCTGCCGCCATGGACGCCAAGACCCGCGTGGCTGACACCGCCACCAACATGGCCATGAAGCTGGCTCTTGCCTGGTATGAAGCCGGTGAGGGTAAGGGTAAGAAGGACATGGTGGTGCTGCCCTACAAGGACAGCCTCGTGCTCTTCTCCAAGTACCTGCAGCAGCTCATCATGGAATCCCTGGGCAAGGAGCTCGACCTGGACGGCAACACCGTGAACCAGGGTATCTCCGTGTACGGTAACAAGGGCTCCACCGACCAGCATGCATACGTGCAGCAGCTGCGCGACGGTATCAACAATTTCTTCGTGACCTTTATCGAGGTGCGCCAGTCTCCCTCCGATACCGTGAAGGTGGAAGACAACTTCACCGCTGGTGACTACCTGCAGGGCTTCCTGCGCGGTACCCGCAAGGCTCTTTCTGAAAGCGGTCGCAAGAACATCACCATTTCCATCCCCGTGGTGAACGCCTACACGCTGGGTATGCTCATCGCTCTCTTTGAGCGCACGGTGAGCTTCTACGCCAGCCTCATCCACATCAATGCCTACCACCAGCCTGGTGTGCAGGCCGGCAAGCTGGCCGCCAATGTATTCCTGAAGCTGCTGGCCGCCGCTGAGGGGGCTCTGACCACCACTCCCGCTACCGCTGGCGATGTGGCTGCCAAGCTGGGCACCGATGTGGAAGACACCTACCACGCCCTGGTGCACATTGCCGAGAGCGGCAAGGCCACCTGGACCATGGGTGACTGCCCCTGCCGCGATACCTTTGCTCTGTAAAGGTTGATTGCTAGATTTCAAAAAAGCCTGAGCATGCATGCTCAGGCTTTTTTGTCGGTGTGTTTGCGTAGCGTTAGCGGCACGGAATTTTGAGCCCACGGAGTGGGCGAAAAATGTTAGGCACGTGCAGCGTTTGCTCCCACGAAAAAACGAACAAGAACCCGTGATAACGGGTGGCCGAAAACGATGCAATATATTGAAGCTACGCTTTCTGCCGCCCTCTCGCCATGCTCGGGGCTCCGATGTTATTTTGGATTACCCGGGGTTCCGCGACTTCGTCGCTCCACCCCGGGCTATCATCTGCCGCCCACTCTGTGGGCTGTACATTCCGCTTGCCTGCGTCACTTCAAAGTCCGGTTTGTCGGTGATACCCCATGACTTTTGGCTGATGAGGTTTACTTATTCTTATGTTTGCCGTTACAAGTGCGGCAGCGAACTTGTCAACCGGGTGGTTTTCTGCTATTGTCAATTCCATGCAGAGAGAACAGCTTATTGCCGCCGCTAAGGAACTGAGCCGCGAGGTGGGTAAACTCGAATTTGCCGCCCCGGTGGCGTATACCTATAATCCGCTGGATTATGCCTGGGAGGGGCACGAGGCCTATATCCGCAAGTTCGGCGCGGGGCAGAAGGATGTGCTCTACCTGGGGATGAATCCCGGCCCCTTCGGCATGGCGCAGACCGGGGTGCCCTTTGGTGAAATTGCCGCTGTGACCCTGTGGATGGGCATCATGGCCTCCGTGGGGCAGCCGGAGCAGACGCACCCGAAGCGCCCGGTGCAGGGCTTTTCCTGTCCGCGTTCAGAGGTGAGCGGCCGCCGTCTCTGGGGGCTGTTCGAGGAAATGTACGGCCCGGCGGAGGAATTTTTCAAGCACGCCTATGTGGCGAACTACTGCCCGCTCATCTGGATGGGGGAGACGGGGGCGAATATCACCCCCACGCAGCTGCCCAAGGCGCAGATGGAGGCGCTGGATGCCGCCTGCCAGCGTCATCTGGTGAGTCTGATTGAGATTCTGCAGCCCCGCGTGCTCATCGGCGTGGGCGGCTACGCGCTCAAACAGCTGGAACTGGCTGCCGCCGCCCTGCCGGAAATGGTGTTCACCCTGGGGACTATCCTGCACCCCAGCCCGGCCAGTCCGGTGGCCAACAAGCACTGGCCCGCCCGCCCGAAGGAGCAGATCCAGGCCATTCTGGCACAGGCCGGACTCTGATTCACAGAATGTTGTGAATGCCCAGTGAAATCAGCAGCACACCTGCCGCCGTTTCCAGCCAGCGGGTGGGCAGGTGGTGCAGCAGGCGGGCGCTGTGAAAGGCGGCCATGGCGCAGGCAAAGGTGATGCCGCCGATGATGCTGACGGCCAGCCCCAGCTGCAGCTGCGGCCCGCCTATGTTGCCCAGTGCCATGCAGGCACCCACGGCCAGTGCGTCAATGCTGGTGGCAATACCTACGAGAATCAGCCCACTGATGCCCAGCGCCGTGGAGGATGCGGTTTCTTCCTCCTCACCGCCGCTCCAGGCTTTGTAAATGATGCTGCCGCCCAGAGTGGCAAAAACGGCCAGCACAATCCACGGCGCCCAGAGGCTGACCACCGTGCGCAGCGCCTCGCCGCCCCAGTATCCCAGCAGCGGCATGCCTGCCTGGAACGCCCCCACGCTGAGCGCCAGCCAGAAGGCCGCCAGGCCGCGTTCCTGCCGCAGCACCAGCCCGTAGGAAAACGCATATACCGTGGCATCCACGGCCAGCGCCAGGGCGATGAGTGTGATTTCGAGGTAATTCATGAAAGATAATTACTTGCGGCGTTTGCCGAACAGTCCTTTATCGTAGGTGCGGTGCAGCAGGAAGACAAAGGCCAGCACCAGCCACCAGGCCAGCAGGGGTGCTGCGGCAAACCAATGCTGCTGCTGAACCTGCTCTGCCGCTGCCCAGATGACCCCGCAGGGCAGTGCCAGCAGGATGAACCAGCGCAGGAATCCGGGCACAAAGGGCATGAGCCACAGGAAGAAGAGCAGGCAGACGCAGGCGGTGGTGCGGCTCTGCCAGCTTTGCATGAAGGGGAGCTGGCGCAGCACCTGGCCGCCGCAGGGGCGCTCGCTGGTGTGGGTGATGATTCTTTCTGTGCCCGCCAGTTGGGAAAGGGTGCGGGCCAGGCGCTCCAGCCGCAGTGGGGTGTTCTGTCCGGCGGCGGGTTGCTCCAGCATGATGCAGGGGCGCTCGCCCAGCTCGGCGGGCAGGGGGGTACCGCTCACGATATCTGCCAGGGGAATGGTGGTCACCTTAGCTTCATTCAACCGGGTGCGGCTGTTGGCATCAATAGCCAGGGTAAAGCCGCCGTAGGAAATCTCCTTGCCCAGCTTCACCTTCACGTCCTTGCCATCCAGCCCGAGACGCGCCAGCGCCAGGCGGAACGGCAGGGTGGGGATGGTCTCGCCATTCCAGCGCATGAGCAGGGGGAAGGAAATGCTGTCTACCGCAGAGGGATTCTGGGTGTGCGGCTCGCCTTCCAGCCAGTCCGGGGCCCAGACCACATCCAGCGCATCGGGTGTTTCGGTGAGCCCGTTTGGCAGGGGGCGGTTGGCAATGGGCAGGCCGCTGGGGTCGCCCTCGATGTTTTCCTGAGGAATGGAGGCGTTCCGCAGCATGGCCGGGGTGAAATCCGGCTGGGCGGCGGTGCGCCCGCGCAGCCCTACGGCTGAGTGCTCAAAACCGGCCAGCACCCGGCAGAGCATCTCGCGCACCATGTCGCCCTGTTCGCCCGGCCAGATAAGCGGGGAGGAAAGTCCTACGGTGGTGGCGCCGCTCTGTTTGAGCTTGTTGAGCAGCACGGCGAAATCCTGCGGGCCGAGCGGCAGCGCGGCAAAGGCTGCGGCGCAGGCGTCATCGTTCAGTTCCACCATACCCACTGCCGGGCATTCGCGCAGGCGTGTCTGGGTGACCACCGGTTCCATGGCCACGGGTTGGCCCGGCGCGAGCAGTTGCGGGTAATCTTCCTCCGCCCAGGGGCAGAAAGAATGTCCCAGGCGGTTGAAGAGCCACTGGTCGCAGCGGTGCAGGGCGCCATCCAGGGCAAACCATGTACCAATCAGTACGGCCAGCCAGAACAGCACTGCCAGAAAGCTTACATGTTTAGATGTTGTAGGAGGCATGCGGCAACGGGGGCTGCGGGTGAAGTTTCCGGGGTGTGGGCGGCGGCATGGCGCAGCGCGGCCAGCCCGGCGGGGATGAGGTTCAGATACCAGTCACGCTGCTGGTTATAGCCGATATTGGCGAACGCGCCCAGCGCCTGCATGAGACGCTGCATGGCGCAGGCGGAGTAGATGCCGGCATCAATCCTGGTGCCGCTCATCTGCTCCCAGAGCTGCAGCAGTTCGTTGCGCTCGGCTTCGTCCAGCTGCATGTAGGGGTCATAGAGCAGGGAGGCCAGGTCATATTCCAGCCGCCCATAGCGCATGCCCTGGAAGTCGATGAGCCAGGCTTCGCCGTCATGCAGCATGATATTCTGGCTCTGGCAGTCGCGGTGCACGGGCACTCGGGGCAGTCCGGCCAGCCAGTCGGCCATGGCCTGCAGCTCCGGCTGGGCCAGGAAAGCAGCGGCATCGCCGCCCAGATGGCGGCCGATGAGGTGTTCGGCAAAATACTCCTGCTCCCAGCGGTACAGGGCTGCGTCAAAAGGCGGCTGCAGCGGCCAGCCGGGGGTCAGCTGGTAGAGAGGCAGCAGGGTACGGAAGGCCTGTGCGTAGGCATGGCGGCGTTCGGGCCACGGGGCTTCCCTCAGGCTCAGAATATCTGTTTCCCCTAAATCCTGCACCAGGCACGCCCCGCAGTTACCGGGGAGCGATGCTTCTGCCAGAATGGCAGGCACGCGGATGCCTGCCTGAGCCAGCCCATGGGCGGCGGGTAAGAAAGAATGGTTGTCGGCGCGCTGGCCCGTCCAGTGAATGCCCAGCACCCCGGCAGCGCGCATGATGGTGCGTCCGCTCGCTCCGGCGCTGACGGCCTGCAGTTCCTCCGGCAGCACGGCAATGCCGCAGTGCTGCTGTATCATGTTTGCCAGCTGGCAACGCGCCTGGTCTGCCTTGGGCATGGTGGCGTATCAGTCAACCTTGAAATAACTGAGCCCGGGGGCTTCGAGCTTGCGGGCTGCGCGTTTTGCGCTGGCTGCAGGCGCTGCCGGAACCTCGGCTGTGGGGGCCGGCTGGGGAACGCGGCCTCCGCCGGGAATGGGAGAATTAGGGTACATTGGTGTTACCGGTGCTGTTACCGGGCGTGCCAGTTCGGCCAGATTAGGGACTGAAGGTTCTGCTTCTTCCTCATGGACGGCCTGTTCAACGGGGTTGATGGCAGCCTTTGCTTTCTTCTTCTTTTTCTTGATTGGGGCTGCATCCGCGGCTGGGGTATAGTGCGCAACCAGTCGCAGCTTCTCAAGCTGTTTGTTGATTTGAATGAGCAGCAGCAGTGCAGAACCGGCAATCACGGGCCAGCTGCGGACAATAAGCTCATGGAGTACCTCCGGCCCCACGGCGTTTTCCGGTCGGTTTTGCAGAAAATCCATGCCGCTGTATACCCCGCTGGCAAGCAGGATGATGGCCACAAAATACCCAATGGGAATAGCGATTAGCATACCGCGGATATTGTAACAGAATAGGCCTTTCTGTCAAGTAAAAGGGTTGACGTAGAGCGGTATCTGGTGTACCGTTGTCGCGTCATGGATTTCCGCATTATTGCTGCTGCTAAACCCTCTATCGCCTATACCCGGGATGGCGTTAAATTCTTTGAGGAACGCTTGCGCCCGCTCGGGCGTGTGGAGCTGCGTTATGTGAAGGCCGGTGATTCGGAATCTGTCTCCGCCCGCTTGCTGGAGGCCAGTGAAGGGTGCATCCGCATTGCCATGGATGAACGCGGCGAAAACTGGACCACCCGGGAACTGGAAAAACGCGTGCGCCGCTGGCAACTCCAGGCGGTCAAGCATGTGGCTTTCCTCATCGGCGCGGCAGATGGGCATACCCAGGCGCTGCGTGATGCCTGCGACCATGTGTTGTGCCTGGGCAGGCACACCATGCAGCACGAGCTGGCCCTCGTGGTGCTGCTGGAGCAGATTTACCGTGTCCATACCCTGCTGGCCGGCAGCCCCTACCACAGGGATTGAGGAATGCAGATTTCAAAACGCAGAATGCAGAATGATTAGTTCGCATGCTGCCTCCCGGCAGCATGGGGGAAAGAGAAAAAAGCCTGAGATGTTCTCAGGCTTTTTGGTTATGGCCGCCCGGGGTAGTGAGAATCTGCGCATTCCTTTTTGCGATGTGCAGCACACGCATGAGTTTAAGGGACAAGCTCATCCATAGCATGTCAACCAGGCATTAAAACAGATATCAAAAAAGCCTGAGAGTATCTCAGGCTTTTTTTCTCACTCCCAGCTGCCGGGAGGCAGCTGGCAAATTCAGTCATTCTGCATTCTGCGTTCTGAAATCTGCATTCCTCAGATTTGCCCCCACTTGCCATCGTTGATGTGCTTCATGTAGGCCGTGACGCCGCGCACCCATTTCTGGTGGCTGGCGCAGTAGACGCGGCTGATCTGCACCAGGGTCACGCGTCCCTTGGCGCGGTACTTGCCAAGCAATTCGGCAAGGTGTTCCACGCAGGCTTCCTTGGATTCGAAGCGGCGCTGGCCGTTGCGGCCCATGATGCCCGCCAGGTTGTTCTTGCGGCGTGCGGCGCTTGACGTGGCATTGGCAGATTCGTGCCGGATGATGGCCTCCATCATCACGGGGTCCACACCATGCTTGGCGGCGGCCTCCCTGATAGCGGGGCGCAGCGCAGCAACCAGCTCGGCTTGCGCTGTGAGCACCATCATCAGGCCTGTCAGTATGGTCAGAGCAACTCTCATGTCGCAGACATGGTAAAGTTTTGTTAACCATTTGTCAAGCTAAAAATGCGGCACCTACGCGATTGGTGCTTGACTGCCCTGGCTGGTTTTTGATAATCTTTATGATTGCGCTCGCTTTTTCCGTTTGGATAAAGACACAGGTGTGCTGCGCAAGCGGCTGTAAGTCAGTGGGTGATGGAGCCGTCGGGGATGAGTTCCAGCAGGACCAGGCCATTGGAGGTGAGGGAGTCGAGTACCTCCAGGTCGGCATCGCTGTGAATGGCATAGTACTCTGCGCCCCAGAGGCGGGCGATTTCCTCCATGCGGAAGGGCTGCGGCTGCACGAGCAGACGTTCCATTTCGGGGTCGCCGGCGGTGTCGCGCAGGGAAGCGGCAGCGCCCTCATTATTCAGCACGGCAATGATGCGCAGGCCGGGGGTAAGTTGCGGGATGATGGCGGCGGCATTGATATCGCGCAGCAGGGTGAGGTCGCCCACCAGGCAGCAGGCCATGGAGGCATCGGCGGCGTTGCCCAGGAAGGCGCTCAGCACGCCATCTGCCCCGGTGCTGTGCAAATCGCGCAGGTAGGGGGTATTCACCTGGCTCTGGGCAAAGCGGTTCCAGAGGCGCATGGTGGTGGCACTGCCCACGCAGATGACATCGGCCAGGCAGGCGCGGTGAGAGAAGGCTCGCACCATGGCCTCGGCAGACTCGGGGTAGCCCAGCAGAAGTTCTTCCATTTTGTTGCTCATGCGGCGGCTCTGGGGCAGCAGGCGCTCGGTATCGCCCACATGCGGCACATCGCCCAGGGCCTTCATCATCTGCTCCAGTTCGCCCTCCACCACGTTGCTCTTGCGGCTCAGGCCGGAGAAGCCAGTGCGGGTGAGGGAACAGACACTGGTCTGCGGCAGGTTCTCGAGCGCTTTCCAGAAGGCCCCGGTGGGCACATCGCCCACGCGCAGCACATGGCGCGGCGGGTTCTGGATGAGCATTTCATCGCCCCCGTGCAGGAGGCAGCCGGCCAGTTCTTCGCGCAGGCCGCTGCTCGCTTCTGCCAGCACGGGCACGCGCAGGGTTCTGGCCAGCCAGAGGGCGGGTTCCTGTTCATCGGGGTCGAGCGAGCCGATGACGAGGACCAGGCCCTCCATGGAGCGGAAACGCAGCATTTGCGCCACTTCTGCCAGCGAACCACGGAAACGCGGCGCGGGCGGGGGTCCATTCACCTCAATGGCGCTGAAATCACTGTACGGCGGCTCGGCGGCGGCATCCAGCCGCACATGCAGGTGCAGCGGGAATCCTTCGCCCAGCTCCTCCACCAGATTGGGTAAGTCTGAAACCGGGCAGGGCAGGTTCAGTTCCACCGTGGGGGCGTACATGCCGAAAAGCGCTTCCTGCTCCACGCATTGCGGTGCTCCTGTACCGCCGCAGCCGCCGGCGCTGTCCATGGTGAGCACCACCAACGGCCGCCGGTGGTAATAGGCGTGGATGACCGCCGGAGTCATGGCTGCGGCAGACGAGCCGCTGCCGGCCACCACCACCACGGGACGCCCGGTTGCCTGCACGCGCCCCAGTGCAAAGAAGGCGGCGGAGCGGTCATCTGCCACACTCCAGCGGTGCACGGCGGGACAATCGGCCAGCGCGCGGTAAAGCGGGGCATTCAGTTCGCCGGGGCAGCAGACCCATTCGGCCACACCGGCCATGGCAGAGCAGGAGATAAGCGAAAACATGGTGGAACGAGGGGGTAAAATGGAAAAATTATTCAGGCAGAGCAATGCGTTCGCCCATGTGGCGGGGCTCGGAACCGATGAGCAAATCAAACACCATGGCCACGCGGGCAGCGCGTTCGCGCAGGAACTGGCGCAGCCAGGTCGGACGGTTGATGGGGATGAGCGGGGCGTGGAAGCCCTCGGCATCAATACCCAGGTGCCGCGCTGTGGCTACCGCACGCTTCACGTGGTAGGGCTGGCTGATGATGGTGAGCTTTTCTGCTCCGAAGATGCGCTGGGCCCGCACTACGGAATCAAAGGTGCGCAGCCCGGCGTAATCGCACACAATCCGGTCCTCCGGCACGCCGAGCTTCACCAACGCCTCCTTCATGTCGCGCGGCTCGTTGTAGTATTTCTCCCGGTTATCGCCGGAGGCGATGATGCAGCGCAGCTTGCCGCTCTTCCAGAGTTCTGCGGCGGCCTCCATGCGCCCGGTGAAGTAGAAATTGGCGCGGTTGCGGCTCAGTTTCTTGCTGCATCCCAGCACCAGCGCCACATCTCCCTGCCGGCAATCGGCGGCCTTCTTGTGGCAATAATCATTGGCCAGGATATTGGTGTAGCAATCTGCCGCCAGAATAATCAACAGCACGGAAAGGCACACAAAGCCGCTGAGCTTGGTGAACAGCCTGATGATTTTCCAGACCTTGCGCATAGGAATCAGTTGACCCCGAATACCTGGATGCGGGTGGTGAGCTCGTGCGTTTCGCCGCAGCGCAGCATGATGTTCTCTGCCGGTACAACACTGGTTTCCACGGCCAGGAAGCCGCGTTCATTGCCTTCGCCCAGGTCGCCCATGCCGGCAGCCAGCGCCGCACCCGGATTCCACACCACAGCCGAGCCGCTGCCTGCGCGGCAGATGCGGATGCTGCGTTCCCAGGCGGGGTCGTGGATGGTGATTTCGGCATTCTCCGGCACCGGGTGGTAGATGCGGTCGATGTGCCCCAGGGGGATGAGAGGGTCTTCGGGGTGCGGAATGGCATCATCGGCAAATTCGGTGAAGGCCAGTTCTTCCAGTCCGGTCACGGCTACCTGTTCGTAATCGCTCACGGCAAAATAGGTGTGCATGGCGGCGGAGTAGGGCATGGCGCGCGGTACATCCAGGGTGATAAGGCTCATGGTCAGTTCATTGCCAATCTCCATACCCAGAGCGGCGCTCGGCAGCATATCATTCTCCGGCGGCAGGGCCAGCAGCAGGTTCACGCGGCCATCCTCTCCCTCCTCGCAGCGGCCCACCTGCCAGGTGGAAATACGCGCCACACCATGGGCGGGCAGGGAGGCCTCCTCCGTGTTCTTGCCGAACCACGGCCAGCACAGCGGAATGCCGCCGCGCAGGGCCTTCCCCTTCTTGAATACAGCCTTGGGGCTCATGTAGATAACAGGCTTGTGGCCGGCGGGGGCCCAGCTGAGCACATGCCCGCCGTAAAGGGAAATTTCAGCCGTGCAGAGGGCTGTTTCAATCTTGAGAATCGGAAAATCTTCGCCGTAGGGGTAAACTGTCGTGACCATGGTGCTTGTATGCGCGGGAGTGTACCAAAATAGACCTGCTCTTGCAAGTCTATTATCTCGCAGTCGCCAGACTGCGAAATTCTCTCCGCGCCAGCGGAAATTAACTCGCCCTCCAGGGCGGACTTATCTCCCGCCACAGGCGGGAAATTCACTTTGTGCCCTCGGCGTAGATGATAAAGCCAAATCTCTATTCCCGGCAACCCTCCTCCCCCTCCATGTGTCATATAGGAGATGCTGAAAGAATGGAAATTCGTGCCAGCCTGGAAATTCCCTGTTTCAGTATGGATGAGAAATCGCTTTTTCTATGCGATAAAAGCTTAAATGCTTAATATG
Source organism: Akkermansia sp. (assembly GCA_017379255.1). Lineage (GTDB taxonomy): Bacteria > Verrucomicrobiota > Verrucomicrobiia > Verrucomicrobiales > Akkermansiaceae > Akkermansia. Next base: position 11,157 of record JAFNWZ010000275.1, read on the forward strand.
AAGTAAATATGAAAATTACAGGCAAATAAAAAGAAGACAATAATCTCATCTCGATGATATCTTAATAATTTTTTTTTGAATTGGTTACAACGTTTTTTCTTGCTATCGCATAGAAAATACGA
>JAFNWZ010000276.1 GCA_017379255.1 Akkermansia sp.
GGAGTATAGGAACCATCATAGGGGAAAGAGACATTACAACGCAGGCTGCGGACCGGAGTACGGCTGCACCTCAGGTGAGGTAAGATCCAGCGTTTCATTGTAATAGGGTGTCTGCAGCTTGAAGAGGCCCAGCAGCGTATGGAACAAGTGTTCATGAGCAACTGTTAAAGCGGCATTGGTACGTAGCTGCTGCAGAGCAGTGGCAAAATGCGGGTGCAAACGCTCAAAGGCCTCATTATACAACACAAACATGCCCACGCGGCAGCCCGTGGTGGCATGGTAGGAAACGTGGCGCTCTCCCAGAGCCGCGCGCCCCCACATACCATCGTGCCCCAGATATTCGCCATGGTCGCTCACATAAATGTACACAAACGGACGGTGCTGCACAGCCTCGGTTACGCGGCGGAAAAATTCATCGGTATAATGAATTGTGCTGTCGTAGGCGTTGTTTACCTCCTGCGCCTGCGCAGCCGGATTCTGGAAATGCGTTGCCACCGGGACAAAAGGGGTATTCTGGCGGTCGTAATGTTCAAAAGGGGTATGACTGCCCTCGTTGTTCACAAAGAACAGAAGATTCTGGCCCGCTGCCACTTGATTCAGTACCGCCTGCATTTGAGGAACGGCCGTCCATGGGCTGCCCGGTGCATTGAACTTCTGTCTGGAGCGGTTGCTCAGCACCATCACCACACGGTCATACTTCAACTTCTGGGCACAGCGACGCCCGAAAAAGGTGTACATATCAAAGCCGTGCGCCGCAAACAAATCGAGCACCGAGCCGGTGCGCGGTAACATCTCCGGCCGCTTTTCGTGAACATCACGCCGGGCATCGGTCAGCATGGCAATCTGCGCCTGGCAGGTATCACAGGCGGCAGATATGCAACTGGGGAAATTGATAAGATGCTTCTGCTGGCGCAGCCATGGAGTCGTATCCCGTTCATATCCGTTGAGGCTCATGCGGTCGGCACGAATACTCTCGCCCACATGAACAATGAGCACCACCCCCTCACCCCCGCGCAGGGTGTGCAACTGGCTCGGCGCTGCTGTGGGGGAAGTAAGGCTTTCTACCTGGTTGATGGTAGCCTCATTGATAGTAAGAGCCTCACTGGCAGCATTGTAAAGCTGCGGCACTTCCGTGACAGGCCAGTAAAAATCAATCTTCTGCCGGTGCGGGGGCACCAGCAAACCAAATGCCAATGATGCCGTGCCGAACAGGCAGGCTGCATTGAATAAGGTAAGGCTGTGCTGCTTACGCAGCGTGCGTTTCAGTCCCCAGCAGAACAACACCGAAAGGATGAACGAGAGTGCCAGCATACCCAGGTTGATGGGCGTCATGTAGGCAAGAGCGTCATCCCACGATGCTTCTATGGTTTCTGCGACCACCAACGAATTGATGCGCGAACCATATTGCATACACCCGCATATCTGCATGATTTCCAGCACCAGGAAAAGCACCCAGAATGCAATGGCACCGGCACGCAGCACTGCCCATAGCAGCAGCATGCAGCCCATGGTCATCAGCACCGAGAGATACAGATGCCACGGTGCTGTATATGTGAAAATATTGCAGGAGCAATCCACTACCACAGACAGCAGCAGTACCACCCACAAACAGACAGATGACGGGAGCAGAGCCTTGCCCAGGCGGCGGCAAAGCAGCATCCCGCCCCCAGCGAGTGCGGGCAGAACGGCAACGCCCCACCCCCACCACGGGAATTCAAAAGCATCCCGCCAGGTATACGCGCCTTTCCATGCCATGAATGCTGCCACAAGCAACACTAAGGCAAAAAAGAAAGCACGCGATTTCACCCAGCGGAACATACGCTCTTGCGAGCATCAGTGCTTACCGCACTTGCATTCGTGGCCTTCGTGCTTACCGCAGCACTCACCATCTCCGCAGGTGCATTCCTTGCCTTCCTGGCAACCGCAGGTGCAATCGGGGCCACAGTTGCACTTGGCGTCACCGCAATCGCACTTATTCTTACCGCAGGATTCGTTGTCGCAATCACCGCAGTCGCCGTGGCAACCACCGCCGCAGGAGCAGGCGCTCATCTGCTGGTTCATGGAATCTGCCACCTCTTCATCACTGGGGGCGGAGCCCTTCTCTATAGCCAGGCAGAGGTACTGGTTCACGACAGAGAGCATATCGTCGAGCATCTGGCGGGATTCCAGGAACCCCTTGCAGAGTTCGTTCTCAACTACAGCAGAGCGCAGCTGGTCAAACTTGCTGAGTTCTTCCTCCGAAGGGGGCATGCCTTCCATGTGCTTGTTGCGCAGGGTTTCGCCATATTCGCTCACCTTGCGGAATAAATCTGTGGCTTCCGGGTTCTGGTAGAAAAGACCAATACGGGCCTTGGCGGCCACTACTTTCTGGCTGCTTGCAAAAGCGGCGGCCAGCTCGCCTGCGAGCTTTGCCAACTCAGGGGTAAGAGAAGTATTTGCCATAACACGCGGAGATTAGCATATTTCCACCCCGCTTGCAATGCTGTAATGTGTCAAAAAACGCAAGTGAGGGCAGCTGCGGCGTTATACCTGGAAACGGCGGTTAAGTTCACTCATCGGGAACGGCAGCAAGGTGCTCTTTCCTCCGGGGCTGCAATACGGGATTTCGCACTCCAGCAAGGAAGCCAGCAGAGGCATGGGGTTCTGCAGATACCCGTCCATTTCCTCCTGCTGGGCGTACTGGCGCGCAAGTTGCCGGGCAAATGGCTCAAACGGGCTGCGGGCGCGGGTAAGCCGTACCTCCCCGCTGGTGAACACGCGTAACAATTCCTGCACAAAATCCCCCACTTTCCGGAGAGGGAGCATGGCGGGCACAGCCTCAATTCTCAACGTGTTGCGACCAAATGGAGATAACTGGAAACCAGCCTGCTCCAGCTGGGGTTTCACCTCCATGGCAATGCCCATATCGCGTGTATCCAGTTCGAGAAGTTCCGGCACGAGCAACTGTTGGGAAGTAAGAGGGTGGCGGTTCGTGGCAACCAGGCGTTCATAGATGATGCGCTCCCGGGCAGCGCGGGGGGCCATCAACACCATGCCTTCCTTATTCTCGAAAATGGCGTATTGATGATGCAGCGTGCCGACATGCCGGAAATTCGGCAGGACAGGGGCTGCAGGTTCAACGGATTGAGGCAGAGCGGCGGCGGGCGGCAATGGTTCCGGGGGCAGCTCCAGTTCCTGCTGGCGCGGTGTCACCACCGGCCGCAGCACAAGCGCAGGCCTCTGGCTGGTGGCAGGTCTGGGCGCAGGAGAAGGCGGAAGGTTGATTTCCTTTTCCGCAGGCACAAAGCCGGGTACGGCGGCAGGCCTGGACGCAGGCGCGGTGGTTTCCTCCTCCCCGCGGGCATGAGCCGCCAGAGTGGCCGCCACTGCATCCATCACCGCGAGCGTGATTTCCGCCGGACGCCGGAAACGGACTTCTCTCTTGGCCGGGTGCACATTGACATCCACCAGCGCTGGCTCTACCTCCAGATACAGGAAAAGCGCCGGATGCAACCCTGGAGGAAATCCGCCGTAGCCATCGCGCACGGCGCGGTTGATAATCTGGTCCTCAATGGGGCGTCCATTCAGGAAAACATACTGCATGCGGCGATTCCGCCGCGCCGCCGACATGGGCATGAGAAAGCCGCTCACCCGCACACCGGGGGCTTCCGTCGGGCGCACCCGCATCAGGGCTGCCGCCGTCTCCCGCCCTACAAAATCAGCAATACGCTGGCGCAAATCACGCGTTGCCGGCACATCAAAAACCTGCTGTCCATCCCGAATCAGGGTGAAGCGCACCTCCGGGAAAGCCAGAGCGTGCAGGCGAACCTGGTGCTCCACATGGCCGGCTTCTGTCTCATCGCTTTTCAGGAACTTGCGGCGCACCGGTGTGTTGAAAAACAAGTTGCTCACGCTGATTTCCGTACCGGGAGCACAACCGGCATTCATGAGCGGCGTTTCCACCCCGCCCTCGGAGCTCAGCGTCCACCCCTCCACATCTGCCGCGCGGCGGGTGGTCAGGCTCAGGTGAGAGACAGAGGCTATACTCGGCAAGGCTTCACCGCGGAATCCCAGCTGGCGGATAGCGAACAAATCCTCCACCTGCACAAGTTTACTGGTAGCGTGGCGCTGCAGGCAGAGTGCGGCATCCGCCTTACTCATACCGCAGCCGTCATCCGTTATCTTGATAAGCGAGACACCGCCCCGGCGGATTTCAACACGCACACTCCGGGCTCCGGCATCTATACTATTCTCCACCAATTCCTTGACTACAGATGCAGGGCGCTCAACCACCTCACCGGCAGCCACCTGGCTTGCCAGGATGTCGCTCATCAGGTGAATATTCTGCTGCGTGGGTTCGGTCATGATGGTGCGGTGAATTTACCATGCGCAACGCGCTGCGTCAACTCCGCATTGCGCGCGGATCCGCACATGCTGACACAGAAAGACGCGTTCATTTCTGGAAATTTGCCAGCGGCGGGTGTAGTCTGGTGGCGTGAAAAAATGCCAGATATGCGGCAAACGTGCGTCGATGTTCCTGACGCAGATTGTGAA
>JAFNWZ010000277.1 GCA_017379255.1 Akkermansia sp.
AAGAACCGCCCGGTGGGCGGTGGAGATTTTAGTTTTATGGTGTCACCTGCAGGGTGGTGATGTAGTGGGTGATGCCGTTGAGTATCATCTGAACGGCGAGCAGAATGAGGATGGTGCCCATCAGGCGGGTGAGGGCGGTGGTGCCTTTTTCGCCCAGCAGGCTCAGTATGCGCCCGGAAAGGACGAGTAGGGTTGCCGTGACGAGCCAAGATAGCACGATGGCGGTGAATCCCTCGAGTTTCTGTATGCCGGTTTCGCAGAGGGCGGCCTGCATCATGACGACGGATATGGCCGCCGGGCCGACGATGAGGGGGACGGCTACGGGGACGATGAAAATCTCGGTATTGCTCAGGCTGGCGTGCGGGCTGCGACGGGTGGGGAATACCATGCCGATGGCAATGATGAAGAGCATGATACCACCACTGATGTTGAGCGAGCCGGTGCTGATACCCATCCACCCCAGCAGACCTTTACCGAGGAAGTAGAAGAAGAGCAGAAGGATGAGCACAAAAAACAGTTCGCGCAGCAGCACGCGTCGGCGGCGGTGCGGGGGAATCTGCTGCAACAGCCCCTGTACAAGCGGGGCGGTGCCGGGGGGATCCATTACCAGTATCAGGGTGCCGGCAGCGGCGATGATGTGATTCCAGTCCATAGATGAGGCAGGGTCAGAATTCCTTGTGTGCGAATATCCAGGCAGCAATGAGCAGGTGAATGAGCATGTAGGCCGCGGCTATGAGTGCCAAACTACCCACCATGGCCCAGCCGAGCGGGGTGCCGGCAGCAGCGGTGTCGGCCACGGTGAACAGGCTGAAGTCAGGCAGCAGCAGGCTGACAACCAGCTGCAGGTTCTGCATGAAGGGGGAGGTGCCTTCCTGCCCGGTGGCGGTAATGGCAGTGAACAGCTGACCTTGGAACATGCCCACAAAGTAGGCGCCCAGACCGAAAATCATGCTCACGATGGTGCCGCTGGTAAAGCAGGAGAACAGCAGGGTGAGTGTGGTGAGCACTCCGTAGCCCAGGAACATGACCAGCACGGCGCGCTGGGTGTCCCAGGTGTTGCCGGCGGCGTGAATCTGCTCCAGGTAGGGCCCCATTTCCGCGGGGGCTATCCCCTGGTGCTGCAGGGCAAGCTGCATTTCTGTCGTCAGGCTCCCCTCGCGCAGGTAGAGCAGGGCGCTCATGAGCCCGTCCATCATCAGCAGCATGACCAGCAGCAGTGCCAGCACACCCACGGCCTTGCCGGCCAGATAATCAAAGCGGGGTACGGGCTTGCAGAGGATGGTGTAGAGGATGCGGTCCTCGGTATCGCGGGGAATCAGCAGGGCTGTGGCACCCACGCAGAAGATGAGACCGAAGAGCTGCATGCAACCCAGGGCGATATCCTTAATGAGCTGCAGTTGCTGCACACCACGGAACTCTACCCCCAGTTGTCCCTGATAGGGCAGGAACTGCAGCGCCAGAAAGCCGATGCCGAATACTGCCAGCACCAGGAACAGGCGCATGCGTACCAGTTGGGTAAAGGTTACGCCCGCAACGGCTGCTATGCGTGCGGGCGTGCGTACCAGGCTGCGAAGGGCACCGGTCATAAGTTATGGTTAAGGGGTGGGTTAGCGTCGCGGGGCGTTCTCGCCGGCCTCGATAAGCTGCCAGAAGGAACGGCTGGCACCCAGTGCGTGGTCTTCGGAACCGCCCATGTTGGCGCGGAACATGAAGTCCTTCAGGGAGTCGGCGTGCAGTACGCGCTGTACGACCACAGAGTGGTTCTCAATGGTAAAGTAGATGCGGTAATCCTTTGAACGGTAGCGGAAGATGCGGCGACCGTCGCGTTCGACGACGCCGAAGGCGGGGTCTTCCTTCTTGCCGGAGAGGAACTCCTCATCAACCTTGAAGCCGGAGATGAGCTCCAGCTGCTCTAAGGTAGGAATGGCCGAGACTTCGCTCGCGCTGATTTCATTGAATACAATC
>JAFNWZ010000278.1 GCA_017379255.1 Akkermansia sp.
GGTGGATTGGTTCCCCGTACTCGGTCGCCCGGAATCTCTGCTGCCCCTGCCGGTGTATGTTATTGTGGTGCCGGTGAATTTCCTGATGGTGCGCTTCTTTTTGAAACGCTGATGTGAGAAAAAGCTTGACTATAAGGGGACTCTCTGCTACTCTGCGCGCGTTATGGCAAAAGTTCCCGTTATTCAGCTCCGCAAAGGTCACGCCGTGAACTACAACGGCGATATCTGCGTTGTGCGTGAGAGCCAGCTCAAGACGCCCCCCCGCATGGCCTCCTATGTGCAGATGACCATCCGCAGCATCGCTTCCGGCAAGGACTACAATCTGCGCCTTACCTCCAACGACTTCCTTGAGGGCGTGATGCTCAGCCGCGAGGAGATGGAATTCTCCTATGTGGACGGCATGGGCTACCACTTCCTCAACACCGAGACCTACGAGGACGTGTGCGTGGGCGAGGATATCGTGGAACCCGTTAAGGATTACCTCATTGAAGGCGGTGTGTATGTGCTGCTCTTCACCGATGAAATCGTGTGCTCCATCGAGCTGCCCGCCGCTATCACCATGGAAGTGGCCGAGGCTCCTGAGGGCGTGAAGGGTAACTCCGCCAACAACGTGTACAAGAGCGCCACCATGACCACGGGCCTCGTGGTGCAGGTGCCCCTGTTCATCACCGCCGGTCAGCGTATCTCCGTGAAGACCGAAGACGGCACCTACCTGGGCCGCGTGAACAACTAATCCTGTATACAAAATCTGCTTTTCTGCCGCCGTGGAGCTTCTCCACGGCGGTTTTTTGTTGCGCTGCCAGGGGGGCTATGCTAGAATGGCATCACTAAAACAGTTTTTAACTACTATCATGATCAGTCATATCATTCGCGGTAAAAAGGTATTCGAGGACGAAATTGATGCGCTCAAGGTCATTTGCGATGAGCTCGACAATTCCTTCGATGAAGCAGTGGAAGCCATGCGCAAGGCCATCAACTCCGGCCACAAGATTATCATTGTGGGCGTGGGTAAGAGCGGCCTCATCGGCGATAAGATTGCCGCCACTCTCACCTCCACCGGTGCTCCCTCCGTGGTGCTTGATACCATGAACGCCCTGCATGGCGACCTCGGCATCGTGCAGGACGGCGATGCCTGCATCGCCATGTCCTACTCCGGTGAAACGGCAGAGCTGCTCACCCTCATGCCTTTCCTGAAGCGCTTTGATATCTCCATCATCGGCATGACCGGCAAACCCGGTTCTACGCTGGCCCAGCTTTCCGATGTTGTGCTCAACACCCATGTGGAGCGCGAGGCCGACCCGCTGAACCTGGCCCCCACTTCCTCCTCCACCGCCATGCTTGTGATGGGCGATGCCCTCGCCATGGCCCTGCTGGAAGCCCAGAATTTCACCAAGGAAGACTTTGCCCGCAGCCACCCCGGCGGTTCCCTGGGCCGCGCCCTGCTTACCCGCATCGGCGATATCATGCGTACCGAATTCGCCAAGCTGCCGGAATCCTCCAGCATCATGGACTGCATCATCGCCATGTCTACTGCCCGCGTGGGCGCCTGCATCCTGGTGCATGAGGACGGTTCGCTGGCCGGCGTGTTCACCCACGGCGACTTTGCCCGCGCTTACCAGAAAGACCCCGCCTGCGGCACCAAGCCCGTGCGCGACATCATGACCCAGAACCCGGTTTACGTGGAGGCCGACAAGCTCGCCATCGTGGCTGTGAAGACCCTGCGCGACCGCCGCATTGACGACCTCGTGGTGCTCGATGCCGATAACAAACCGGTGGGCCTCATCGATACACAGGACCTCGTACGCCTCAAACTCATCTGATTTAAGGCACTGAATGCAGAAATTTTAGCCTTAAACACACTTTAGGCTTGATTTCTTTGCAGAAAAGGTGCATCATTTGCCACCGCATTTGCGAAAGCAAGAGATCTTACACTAAAAAAGCTATGAGAAAGTACGAAGCACTGATCGTTCTGAACATGAAGGGTTCTGCCACCCTCGATGAGCTGACTGCCGCCATGACGGAGAAGCTTGAGGCCGCAGGCGCCAAGGTGACCGGCACCACGAATGTGGGTCGTCGTGAATTCGCTTATGAGTCTAACCACCTGACACACGGTCAGTACATGCTGTTCCAGTTCGACGCTGAGCCCAGCGTGATTCGCACCGCCCGCGAGGCTCTCGCCATCGACGAGCGCGTACACTACCAGTACTACCGCGCCAAGTAAGGCTTGCCGCGTTGACTGAAACGCGATGCTCCTTTTCAAGAACCTGCTGCATATTGCAGCAGGTTTTTTTGTGTCCCGGCCGTTCAGAATGAATGAGCGGATGCCTGATATGCCATTGCAGGCTCAGGGCAGCTGTTCCAGCAATTCAGCACGGCCTGCGGGCATGTGCTGGAAGTGCCGCTGCAGGGCGTGGTGCGGGGATTCTGCCGGGCTGTAGAGGCCGTGCAACTCGGCCAGGCGCTTTTCAAAATGCAGCAGGATGGCGCGGCGCGGTGCGGAACTGGCCACATAATCCAGCGCGCCGGAAATGAGGGTGTGCCATGCGGCTTCCGGAGCTCCGGCTTCTACGGTGGATACCAGCAGGCGGGCCATGTAACTGGCCAGGCGCAGGTGCAGCAGGCTGCTGCGCAGCGCCAGGCGCGGGGAGAGCAGGGTTACGGCAGAAAGCGTGTGCAAATCACCCTGGGAAGCCGGGCGGAAGAGTAATTCGCACTCGTGGAACAAATCCACCTGGCCGCTGAGTTCGCTGCCGGGTTTGCGGGCCAGGCGGGCAGCGGTTCGCACGAGGCCGTGCTCCTGCGTGCACCAGGTGATGATGAGGCCGTGTTCACCGAGTGGCTGCTGGCGCAGTATGGTTCCCGTGTCTTTTTCCATGCTTCAATTGGCGGGGGCAGGGCGTTTGCCTGCATTGAGCCCGGAGAGTTCGAGCGCGCGCCGGTAAGGTTCCGTGGCGTGGTTGCCGGCAAAAATCTGCGAGGCCACTCGCTGGCAATAGTCGGCTGTACTGATATCGTTTTGAGCCAGGGCAAACGCGGCGCGGCTGTAGTAGTACAACGGGGTGTCAGACATAGGGGTGAGGTGCTGCACCAGTGCGCGTGCGCTCGCTTCCTTCCCTTGCATCAGGTGGCAGAGCAGAGCCCGGAAATCCAGGACGTTGAGCACCTCCTGCTGGGTTTCGTACGGCAGCATTTCCTTGAGTTCTGCCAGCAGGCGCAGGCTTTCTGTGTAGCGGCCGCAGGCCATGTGCATATTGGCCAGGTTCATGAGGGCTACCTGGTTATCCGGCTCCTGCTGCAACACGCGCTCCAGTTCCACGGCGGCTTCGTCAAAATACTTCTGCTCCATGAGGCAGCTGGCGCGCAGATTCCACACCCCCGGGTTGCCGCGCTGAATGACCTCGCATTCCACCAGGAGAGCAATGCAGTCTACCCAGCGGCCATCCCGGTAGGCCTGCTTGGCCTGGTTGAAGGTGTTGATATAGCGGGAACGCGTTTCGCGCGGGAGGTTGCTGAATTCCATGAGCCAGCGGGGAATCTGGCGTACTTCCCCTTCATCCGTCGTCATCAGGTTTGCATTCTCCTGCGCCACGCCGGGCATGGCTGTGGCGGTGAGCAGCAGCAACAGGAAAAATGACAGCTGTGGCTTCATTGAACTTTTCTGAGTCGGTTGAGAATCTTTTCAGCCATGGCCTGTGGGGTAAGCCCGTATTTCTGGCGCAGAATCGCCTCTGTGCCATGCTCGATGAACTGGTTGGGCCAGCCCAGACGCAACACGGGCGTGGTGCACCCGCATTCGTTGAGCTGCTCCATGACGGCTGAACCGAAACCGCCGGCAATCACGTGGTCCTCCATCGTGACGATGAGACGCACCGCCGAGGCCTGGCGGACGATGCAGTCTGTATCCAGCGGGCAAACAAAGCGGGCATTGACATGTGCACAGGAAATGCCCTGCGCGGCCAGTAGCCCGCGTACCTGTGCGGCGTATCCGTTCATGTTGCCCAGCGCCAGCAGGCACACATCGCTGCCGGTGGACAGCACCTCAGCCTGGCCAACAGGCAGGGGGGTGAGCTCGGTGGGCATGCTGACTCCCTCGCCGGCACCCCGAGGGTAGCGGATGAGGCTCGGACGGTTGTTAATCGTGTTCATGGTGGCGAGCATGTGGCCAAGCTCGGCCTCATCCCTGGGCTGCATCATCACAAGGCCGGGGATGCAGCGCATCATGGCAATGTCAAATAATCCGTGGTGTGTGGGGCCGTCATCGGGCGAGAGCCCGGCCCGGTCCATGCAGAAACGCACGGGCAGCTCCTGCAAGGCCGCATCATGCTGAATCATATCCACACAGCGCTGCATGAATGTTGAATACACGGCCAGATACGGCTTGAGCCCCTGAGTAGCCTGCCCGCAGGCAAAGAGCGCGGCGTGTTCCTCTGCGATGCCCACGTCGTAGTATCGCTTCGGGAAGCTGGCGCGGAAGATGTCCAGGCGGGTGCCTGTGGGCATGGCTGCGGTAATAGCTGTGATGGCCGGGTCATCTGCCGCCAGTGTGGTGAGGTGTTTACCGAATGCCTCAGAGTAGGAGATGACACCGCCTTTGCTGGTGCTGCCGTCCTCCACGTTATACTGGCCGATGCCGTGGAACTTGGTGGGGTTGCTGGCAGCCGGGGCATAGCCTCGGCCTTTTTCAGTAATGACGTGGATGATGACCGGGCCTTCATTCCGCGCCGCGATGCGGAGTGTTTTTTCCAGGCGTGCGGTATCGTGGCCATCCACCGGGCCGTAGTAGCTCAATCCCAGCTCCTGGAAGAAGCTCAGAGGGGTGATGATGCCGTGCGCTGCCCGCACCAGTTTGGAAACTTGTTTCCGGGCGGCTTCGCCTGCCACTTTTTCAATAATCGCCCGTGTGTTGCGGCGCAGCCAGGCGTAGGTGTCCGTTTGCTGCAGAGAGGCAAAATAAGCGGAGAGCGCGCCTACGTTGCGGTCAATGCTCCATTCGTTATCATTGAGAATGAGAATGAACTTGCGCGTGGTTGTGGCAATGTTGTTCAGGCCTTCCAGCGTGGTGCCGCAGGTAAACGCGCCGTCCCCCACCACGGAGATAACGTGGTAGTCCTCCCTCGCGAGGTCGCGGGCAGCCGCCATGCCCAGCCCCGCCGAAAGGGCTGTGCCGGCGTGGCCTGCGCCGTAGGCGTCGTGGTCAGATTCGCTGCGTTTGCAGAATCCGGAAATGCCACCGTGCTGGCGAATGGTGTGAACCTGCTCCGCGCGCCCGGTCAGGAGTTTGTGGATGTAGCACTGGTGGGATACATCAAAGAGAATTTTGTCTTGCGGGGTGCTGAATACGCGGTGCAGGGCAATGCTCAGCTCCACCAGACCCAGGTTGGGCGCCAGATGCCCGCCGGTTTCCGCCAGGGTGTGGATGAGGGTGCTGCGAATCTCCGCTGCAAGCTCGGCGAGTTTATCTGCAGGGAGCGCTTTGACATCCTGTGGGGATTTGATGGATGCCAGCAGGGGGGGCAGCTCAGATGAGGGCGAATTCGGCATGGTCATCGGGTGTGGATTCTGCGGCGGGCGGTTGGGTGGCCGCTTGTTCCAATTTCTGTATTTTCAGCTCGGCATTGGCCAGTAGCTGCTCACTGCTGCGGATGAGGGCGAGCCCCTCTGCCGCCAGCGCAATCATTTCTTCCAGTCCGGTTTCAGGATTATTCACCAGGGCAACAATCTGCTCAAGGCGGGCCGTGGCTTCCTCGAAATTCGGTGTTTTGCTTTTTGCGCGTGGCGGCATAGGTTCAGGCGGTTGTGGTGTTATTTGTTTTGATCGCCCACATCTTCGCGGCTGTAGTAAATCATTTCTGCGCCGAGAATGAAATTGCGGTGGCGGTAAACGCCTTGGGAGGATACCAGGCTGGCCAGCGGGCGCGCGGTGGATTTCTCATTGGCGTTGCTGGTAAACAGCTCTGCAAAGGCCATGTTGTGCTTGGGCGCAAGCAGCAGCAGTTTGCCCTCCAGCGCCAGCGGCGCAAAATCACCTGACGAGCGGATGACTCCGCTCAATCCGCCACTCTGCATGGAGTGGGAGCTGGGCGTAATCAGGAAGCCCTGCACACTTTGCCCGTATCTGGCAAAAATGGGTTCCAGGTTGCGGGTGTATTCCGTAAGGCTCAGTGGCATCCACAGGGCTTTGCGGTCGGCATACCATGCCACGGCCCAGGGCTGATCCGTCACCACGATTTCCTTATCGTTTGTCA
>JAFNWZ010000279.1 GCA_017379255.1 Akkermansia sp.
AGATTATCAACAAGCTCTGGCGCGATATGATGACCCCGGAGCGCCGCGCGGAGTGGAAGGGGCTGGTGCCTGCTTCGGAGCAGGTGCGTCTGCATCTGCTGCACCTGGTGGCCTCCCACCACGGGCTGCTGGAATATGGTTCCCCGGTGCTGCCCAAGGTGCCCGAGGCGCTCATCCTGCACCATGCGGACAATGTGGATGCGAAAATGGAGATGTTCCGTGCGGCGTATGAAAGCGCCACGCCGCTTTCTGAACGGGTGTTGCAGCGTAAATCCCCGATGCAGACGAATGTGGTGCTTCCCTTGCCGGTGATTCAGGGATGATGGAGGCACTGGCCAGTCTGGCGGGGCTTTTCGGACTGCTCCTGCTGTCGCAGCTCAGCCCGGGGCCGGATATTTTCTTTGTGTTCCGTACGGCGTTGGCACAGGGATTCCGCGCGGGCGCGGCTGTAGGCGGCGGCATTGCGGCCGGGTTTCTGATTCAGTCCGCCCTTGTGGTCTCCGTGGGAGGGTGGCTGATGGCGCAGCCGTGGAGTGAGTATGTGCTTTATGGCGCGGTGCTTTGGCTCCTGTATCTGGCCTGGCGCATTTTTCCCCGCCGCCGCGTGCAGGTGGAGCAGGGGGCGCTGGAGACGACGGCGCGTGAATCATTGCCCGTGCTGTTCAGTCAGGGCTTTCTGTGCAATATCCTGAACCCGAAATGCACGCTGTTTATCTGCGGCCTTTCCCTGCCGGCTCTGCAGCAGTTCGGCGGGGATTATGCCTGGTATGCCCCGGCTCTGGTGCTGGTGCTCAGTGCATCGTGCCTGCTGGGCTGGGTGGGGTGGAGTGCTTTGTTGCAATGGCATCCGGTGCGGGCGTTTTACCTGCGCCACACGACGGGGATTGATGCCCTCTTTGCGGTGCTGCTGGCGGTGTTCGCTTTCTATCTGGTGATTTGATGTAAATCATACTGGCATGCAGGAGATTAAAAGTGGGCAGAATTTAGCGCTGTTTCGCTGATTGGGGCTTGCTTTCTGGCGGTATTTACGGTAGAGTAATGCCGCAAAGACGTTATTGCGATTATGAACGACATTATCACGACAGCATGCAAGTTCGTCACGTCCTCAATTGGCCGCAAGATTCTTGTGGCACTGACAGGTGCGTGTCTCCTCCTGTTCCTCGTGGGGCATCTGGCCGGTAACATGACCATCTACGGTGGTGATCCTGGTAACGGTGTGCCCTCCTGGATTGATGCCTACGCCACTGGCCTGCACACCATGCCCGCCTGGCTGCTCTGGGCTATCCGTCTCGGTCTTGCCGCCATTCTCCTCATCCATGTGGTGTTGACTCTGGCTCTGAAGATTGAGAACGTGAATGCCCGCACTCAGTACCAGAAGGAAGGTACGCTGAAAGCTACGCTTTCCTCCCGTACCATGGTGCTCACCGGTATCATGATTTTCTGCTTCCTGCTGTTCCACCTGTGGCAGCTCACGGTGAACGGTGACCCCTCCGATTGCTACGGTCACATCGTTGCCGCATTCTCCAACGTGTGGTGCTCTGTGTTCTACATCGTGGCTATCTGCTGCCTGTTCATGCATGTGCGCCATGGTCTGCAGTCTGTGTTCCAGACCCTGGGCCTTTCCACCCGCAAGGTGCGCCCGCTCTACAACATCATCGCCGTTCTCTTCGGCCTGGTGGTCTGCGGCGCTTTCATCTCCATCCCGGTAGCCGTTCTCTGCGGTATCCTCAAGTAACCCTTTCCCATTCATAGACACTTATGAAAGACATTAAGTTTCCTGTAAGCGACTACATGCCGGATTCCTGCATTCCGGATGGCCCCATTGCTGAAAAGTGGACCAAGTACAAGCGCGAAGCCAAGCTCATCAACCCCAACAACCGCCGTAAGTACACGGTGCTCGTGGTGGGTTCCGGTCTGGCTGGTGGTGCCGCTGCCGCCACGCTGGCTGAGCTGGGCTACAATGTACACTGCTTCTGCTACCAGGACAGCCCCCGTCGCGCTCACTCCATCGCTGCCCAGGGCGGTATCAACGCTGCTCACAACTACCAGAACGACGGTGACTCCGTATACCGTCTGTTCTACGACACCGTGAAGGGTGGCGACTTCCGCGCCCGTGAAGCCAACGTATACCGCCTTGCTGAGGTGTCCTGCAACATCATCAACCAGTGCGTGGCCCAGGGCGTGCCTTTCGGCCGCGAATACGGTGGTCTGCTCGACAACCGCTCCTTCGGTGGTTCCCAGCTCAAGCGTACCTTCTACAGCCGCGGTCAGACCGGCCAGCAGCTGCTCCTCGGTGCCTACCAGGCCATGGAGAAGGAAATCGGCAAGGGCCACATCCAGATGCACCCCCGCACCGAAATGATGGACCTGGTAGTGGTCGATGGCCACGCCAAGGGTATCGTGGTGCGCGATATGGTGACCGGTGAAATCAAGAGCTATGCTGGTGACACCGTGCTGCTGGCTACCGGTGGTTACGGCCGCGTGTTCTTCCTTTCCACCAACGCCATGGGCTGCAACGTGGGCGCCGCCTGCGCCTGCTGGAAGAAGGGTGCCTACTTCGCCAACCCCTGCTTCACCCAGATTCACCCCACCTGCATTCCGGTGAAGGGCGACTACCAGAGCAAGCTGACCCTCATGTCCGAATCTCTGCGTAACGACGGCCGTATCTGGGTGCCCAAGAGCCGCGAAGTGGCCGCCAAGATCCGTCGTGGCGAAATGAAGCCCTCCGATGTAGCTGAAGGCGACCGCGACTACTACCTGGAGCGCAAGTACCCCTCCTTCGGTAACCTGGCTCCCCGTGACATCTCCTCCCGCGCTGCCAAGGAAGCCTGCGACGATGAGCGCGGCGTAGCCAACACCGGCCGCGGTGTGTTCCTTGACTTCAAGGACGCCATCAACCGCATGGGCAAGGAGTGGATTGACGGCCAGTACGGCAACCTCTTCGAAATGTACGAGGAGATTACCGACGTGGATCCCCACGAGCAGCCGATGATGATTTACCCCGCCTCCCACTACACCATGGGTGGTCTGTGGGTGGACTACAACCTGATGTCCTCCATCCCCGGTCTCCACGTGCTCGGTGAGGCCAACTTCTCCGACCACGGCGCCAACCGTCTGGGTGCTTCCGCCCTCATGCAGGGCCTCTCCGACGGCTACTTCGTGATTTCCGCCACTCTGCCGACCTACCTGACCACCCAGAAGCCCGGCAGCGTGACAACCGCTGCTCCCGAGTTCAAGGAAGCTGAGGACGCCGTGAAGGCCCGTATCAAGAAGATGATGGACGTGCAGGGCACCAAGAGCCCCGACGAAATCCACCGCGAGCTCGGTAAGCTTGTGTGGGAGGATGTAGGCATGGGCCGTACCAAGGAATCCCTCATGGACGCCATCGAGAAGATTCCCGCCATCCGCGAGGAATTCTGGACCAACGTGAAGGTGGTGGGCAGCGCCGAAGGCGTGAACCAGGAACTCGAAAAGGCCTGGCGTGTGGCTGCTTTCCTCGACTTTGCCGAGGTGCTGTGCTACGACGCTCTGAACCGCGAGGAATCCTGCGGTGCTCACTTCCGTCTTGAACACCAGCTGGCCGACGGCGAAGCCAAGCGCGATGACGAGAACTTCGCCTACGTTGCCTGCTGGGAATACAAGGGCACAGACGAGCTGCCGGTGCTGCACAAGGAACCGCTTACCTTCGACACCGTGCATCTGGCCATCCGTTCCTACAAGTAAAGATAACCTCATTCCAACCATTTAAGATTCTAAAATTATGGCTAATCTCAATCTTACGCTCAAGGTCTGGCGCCAGGAGAATGCTCAGGCTCAGGGCCGCATTGAAACCTACAAGGCTAAGAACATCCCGGATGAGGCTTCTTTCCTTGAAATGCTCGACATCGTGAACGAGGAACTCGTGCAC
>JAFNWZ010000280.1 GCA_017379255.1 Akkermansia sp.
ACGCCCATGCAGCCGGGCAGGTCCTTCGTGCCGTGCACCACCACGCGCTGGGCGGTGAGGGTCTTGGGGTCAAAGCCACCCAGGGGCAGGATGCGGATAAAGCCGTTATCGTCAATATGGCGCACAATGAAACCGATTTCGTCCATGTGGGCAGCGCACATGATGCGCTTGCCGGAGCACTTACCCTTGATAAGGGCCACCACATTGCCTACGTTGTCCACCGTGATTTCATCAGCCAGCGGGGTCATCTCCTTGATGACCAGCTCGCGGATGCCATACTCGAAACCGGGAGCGCCGGTTGCCTCACACAGGTCTTTGAAGAGCTGGATGTTCATGGCGCTTACTTTACTCCTTTCCGCCCCGCTTGGCAAGGGCAGACTAACTTTCTGACAGCATTTTCCGCCCACGCGCACGCGAAACACCTTGCATTGCAGGGGCAATATGCTATCATACACCCATGAACCGCCTGCCGATTCCGCAATACGTGATGGCGCTGGCCCATGTGGCAGCCCTGCGCTCCGAAGACCCCTACCGCAAGGTGGGTGCCGCCGCGCTGGATAAGGACAACCGCGTCATCGGCACATCGTACAACGGGCTCTTCCCCGGCTTTGATGCGCCAGAGGGCTTCTGGGCATCCCGCGATGAACGGCAGAAGTTCATGCTGCATGCCGAAATCAACCTGTGCAGCCTTTTCAAGCGAGGAGAGGCGCGCATCGTAGCTTGCACCACCATGCCCTGCACCTCCTGCATGCAGGCGCTCTGTGCCCACGGCGTCAAGACCATCTATTACGGCGAGGACTATGCCGCTTCCCAGGCACCCGCCATTGCAGAAATGTACGGGGTGGAACTCATCAAGGTGGAGGACTACCCGCTTTCTGCCCATTTCCCCCTGGTGGTCAACAAAGCCACCCCGGCATGCAGCTGCGGCTGCCACACGCAAAAGGACAACCTGCAGCAGCGCGCCCTGGGGTGTTTCATGGGGCTCATGTGCGGCGATGCCCTGGGCGCACCGCTTGAATTTCACTCACCGGCGGAGGTGAAGACACGTTTCCCGCACGGCATCACCGGCATGGTGGATGGCTGGGATACCACCCTCCTGCGCAAGCGCGGCACCATCACCGATGATTCCGAAATGGCCATTGCACTGCTCCGCAGCCTGCTCAACGAACAAGGCTTCAACAGCATGGCAACCCAGGCCCAGTACATCGACTGGCTCTCCACCGACCCGGATGATGTGGGCGTCACCATCCGCTTTGCCATCAATGGCGAATTCAATGCCGATTCCCAGGCAAATGGCGCACTCATGCGCGTGGCGCCCATTGCCATCTATGCAGCCCTCCACCCGGAATGGGACTGGCAGACCGCCGCCCGGGAGGACTGCGTGCTCACCCACATCCACCCCCGCTGCGCCCACGCCAACATCATCTTTGTGGAATCCCTCATGCTTGCCATGCAGGGGAAAACGCCGCAGGAAATCCACGCCGCAGCCTGCAAGCGAGCCGAAGAACTCAACGACATTTCCCTGCTAAGCCGCCTGCGCGCCGCTGAAACCGAGGAACCGCAGTATCATCCCCAGTCCGGCTGGGTGCAAATTGCTTTCCAATGCGCTTACTACTGGCTGCTCCACGCCGTGGACTACCCCTCGGCCATGTGCAGCATTGTCAGCAGGCTGGGCGACCCGGACACCAATGGCGCCATTGCCGGTGCCCTGCTCGGCGCCGTCTTCGGCATCGATGGCATCCCCTACGAATGGCAGCAGACGGTGAAGAATGCCCCCCACCAGGTATCCCGCTACCGCGCCGGCAAGGGCATGGAAATGCTGGAGGAACTCTTTGAACAGGCCAGATGAGTGCTCCCCTGCTCCAGGTGCGCGACCTCACGGTCGAGTTCCACTCCCGTGCGGGGGTGAATTATGCCGTCAACGGCGTTTCCTTTGACCTGGACGCCGGGGAAACCCTGGGTATAGTCGGCGAATCAGGCTCCGGCAAATCCGTCACCTGCTCTACCCTCATGGGGCTGCTGCCCAGCCCGCCTGCCCGCATCGGCAAGGGCTCCCGCGCCTGGTTCGACGGCATCGACCTGCTGCACGCCCCGGAAAAAGAACATGCCAGGTTGCGAGGCAAGCGCATCTCCATGATTTTCCAGGATCCCATGACCTGCCTGAATCCCTGCATGTGCATCGGAGACCAGGTGGCCGAGCCGCTGGTGCTGCACCAGGGACTCAGCTGGCGGGAAGCCCGACGCCTCGCGGTAGAGGAACTCGCCCGCACCGGCATCCCCGATCCGGAAAAGCGAGCCAGGGCCTATCCGCACGAATTCTCCGGCGGCATGCGCCAGCGCGTGATGATTGCCATGGCGCTCATCACCCGCCCCCAGATACTCATTGCCGATGAACCCACCACCGCGCTGGATGTCACCGTGCAGAAACAGGTGCTCGACCTCCTCCGCGCCCGCCAGCAGGAACTCGGCACCGCCATCATCCTCATCACCCACGACCTGGGCGTCGTGCGGCAATATGCCCACCGCATCCAGGTCATGTACGCTGGCAGCATCGTGGAAAGCGCCCCGGCAGAGGAACTTATCCGCCACCCGCTGCACGCCTACACCCGCGCGCTCATGGCTTCCATACCCAGTGCGGCAGATAAAGGCCGCCGCCTGCAGACCATTCCCGGCCTGCCCCCCACCCTGCGCGAACCCGTGCGCGGCTGTGCCTTCCGCCCCCGCAATACCCTGGGCAACCCAGCCCTCTGCCTCACCGACCGCACCCCGGAACTGATTGAAGCCAGCCCCGGCCACTGGGTGCGCAACTGCCCTGGTTGTACCACGTCCGCGCCTTGAGGCGCGGATATCGTCTACACCACAGGTGTAGATATCGTCCACGCATCGCGTGGATTTCGTCCGGCGCAGCCGGATATCGTTCCCCATTTCACCACGGTCTGACATTCCCCAATCATTGGGAAGCCATTACTCCTCGCCCCATAGGAAAACGATATCCCGCCCCTGACTGGCGGGGCGGGACGATATCTGCCTGCGGCAGACGATATCTTGCGCGCCGCGCAAGACGATATCCTCGCTACGCTCGGACTGAACCATTTCCCGTCCGCGCCTTGAGGCGCGGATATCATCTACACCACAGGTGTAGATATCGTCCACGCACAGCGTGGATTTCGTCCGGCGCAGCCGGATATCGTTCCCCATTTCACCACGGTCTGACATTCCCCAATCATTGGGAAGCCATTACTCCTCGCCCCATAGGAAAACGATATCCCGCCCCTGACTGGCGGGGCGGGACGACATTTTCGCTGCGCTCAGACTCAGGCCGCCGCATCCACCCTGCCGTACCTCCGGCGGCGACGGGCGGCCAGTACAGTCAATGCCAACAGGCTCAGCGTAGCAGTTGTGGGCTCTGGCACGGTCAGATTGCCATTCACCGCTATGCTACCCGACACCGTCAGAGAACCGTCCTTAAGCTCATAGCTCACACCCGATACATAAGCACCCAGATCTGTACCAGCCAGACCGAGTGTCGCAGAGCTCAAGCCCGGCGTTTCATCGGTAATGATAAACTGAGTCTGCCCCACCAGGGCGGCAAGAGTACCGGCATCAAGCACATTGCCCATACCCTGCACCAGAGTCAACGAGAACTCCACAGGATTCTCCGTGGTGGAAAGCACCAGACTATCCAGCGCAGAACCGCCGAAAGCCAGGGTAATGGTCACTCCGTCACCAATGGTGAACGCGTGCCCATTCATCGCCACGCTGGAATACACCGCCTCGCTCCAGCCATTCAGACTATCAGCCGCCACCTGCTCAAAGCCGCCCACCGAGAATTCCACCTTGCCAGCGCTGAGCACCAGGTCATCTGTGTAGCTCTGTAAACCAGGGGAATTACCGATAACCAGCTTGCCTCCATTCATGGTGAGGCCGGAGAAGGTACCACTACCCTTCACCGTGCCACCTGCCACCTGAATGCCACCGGTCATGGCAATGCTGCCATCGTTATGCAGGATGGCGTTCTCTCCGCTCACGCTCAGGCTTTCACCGGTCATGGTGGCGCCCTTGCCCACTTCCATGCCAGCGTTGGTTTCAGCGCCGCGCACTTCCGTGTGGGCCACATAGGCCTGGGAGTCATTTTCCACGCGCACCGCACCTTCGTTCACGCCCAGCGTGCCGTAGTACAGAGAGGAGCTCTCATCCGCATCATGACCGTTGAGCACCATGCGCCCGGCACCGTGCATCTCCAGCTTGCCATCGCCCACAATACCCACAGTATCTACTTTCCTGCCCCCGCCAATATGCAGATGGCTCGTGGCGTCTTCATCCGTAAACACTGTAATGTAAGCCACACCCAGATCCTTCTCGGTGTAGAAGTGGCGTTCCTCCTCCGCACTGCCGCGGAAGTCAAGCAGCCCCTCGAATGCACCACGGTCCTTGATATAGGCAGACCCCTCCACGATGACCAGGGAAGCGCTACCATCACTGCTGAGAGTATCATCCTCACTGCCACCATTGCCGCTGTTATCAGGCTTGGGTTTGGCGTGTCCCTG
The DNA here is from genome assembly GCA_017379255.1 of Akkermansia sp. Classification (GTDB taxonomy): domain Bacteria; phylum Verrucomicrobiota; class Verrucomicrobiia; order Verrucomicrobiales; family Akkermansiaceae; genus Akkermansia. The sequence goes on from JAFNWZ010000280.1 coordinate 4,548, forward strand.
TCCCGGATTGCCAGGGCGACCGCCGTGCTTCGGATTATCGCAATTCGGATGTCCCTGGCGACAGGTCGGCACCGTAACAGATGCATCAATATTCACCATAGCACCATTGCCGATGACGATATCCACGCCTTCGGTATCCTCGATGATGCTTGCATCTTCTGTCTTCGAAATCACCCAGCTGTTGGTGCTGGTGTAGTACAGCGTACCGTTCTCCCAGCTGAGAGCACCGGCATCCGCCCCCGTCACGCTATTGATACTCTGGCCCCAGCTGCCTGTATCATACTGGGCACCCTCCGCCACGGTCAGCAGCTTGTACCTGCCTGCTGCCATAATGTCGGTGTTCATCACCACCACATCCAGCCCATTCAGTGACATACAGGCATTCACCGACAAAGCCGTGAGCTCCTTATTTTCATTGCGAAGGTCAAAGCTCAAATAGCTCCCCTCCTGCATAGTGAAGTTCGAAGCCGTCAGCGTATTGCTGCCGCCTACCACTAGCCCGGCGCCACTGCCGAAGCACACATCATATCCCAAGCAGTTGAGCACCGCATTATCTAACCACACCTGAGCATCACAGTCCGCGTCGGCACGGAAACCGCCAGTCTTCAGGATGACGCCAGCCTCCATACGCAGCACACCGCCGCCCAAAGTCGTAGTGCCCACAACCGTGTTCGTGCGGGAATTGGTGATTTCATTCTCGGTTCCCGCCACTCCACTCTTAGCGACAAGCAAATCCGCCTCCGTATACGCACCGCTCAGCAGAAGCTCACCTGCGGCACCATTCGCATTCAGCACCAGATTGCCGCCTGTATACACGGAATCATACACCTGAATATTCTGTCCGGCATTCGCACTCAATTCCAGGTTGCCACAGGCATAGATACTACGCAGGCGATACGCTTCCCCCTGTTTCTCGTAGTTACCTCGCAGCAACACGCTGCGATTATTGGCTAACTGCACATCTCCGTTACTGTAGATAGCACTTCCCAGCGCATCGATCATGGAAATTGCTGCATTCCCCATAATGGTTACATCACCGTTCCCCGTCAATTGAGTTTTATAAGATGACAAGGTTCCGCTAAAGCGATGATAAATTGCACCGCCTCTTACCATCCCCTGAACACATTCAGCAATGTTATTGCGGATAGAGATGCTTTCATTCCCGCTGATTTTGGGTCCGTAACCAGAACTTAACACACCGCCATAGACATAACTTCCGGAGGATGAGCTTGTTGACTTCACCGTATTCCCTTCTATCTCCACAAGCTGGCTACCTTGTATCGTAAGAGAATTTGTATAAATACTACCACCATATACATTGGCTGTAGCCTGCCAATCATTGTGATTGACTATCACTTTGTCATTATCAGTCAGAATCAACTCCTGACTATATAGCAGACCGCCGGACAGGTACAAGGAAGACGCTGAATTATCACTCAAACAGACGCAGCCATTATGATTCATATTGACCGTTGAACCGTATACCAATCCGCCGTCCACAAATGCGCTGTCATGATCTAAAGACAAAGACATTGTATTGTCTCTCATACTGATCAGGCCATTACTATACAAATTGATTGTTGAGCCATATACCAATCCGCCGTACAGGGACGAACAATTCGTTTCAATCCGAGCTTTTCCCATGTACAGTTCAGCCATGCCGTTGATGGAAATGCAGTCTGCCCCCAGATACCCGCCGCGATACTCATACGAACTACCATCCGTTACGTTCAAGTTGATGAAGTGAGCCTTGGAAACCGCACCATCCCCAGTCATTGAGATACAATCCGCAAGCACTCGGAAATTATCTGCTGTATAAGACCTGGCATTAAAAACGAGGAAATCATTCGTAGCAGTGCCGTCTTTTATAACCACCTCTGCCCCTTTAGATACAGTGATTGTATTCTCAATCTCGAAGCCATTGAGATTCAGCACTCCCTGCTTCAACTCCATACCGCCGGAGCCAAAAGCATGAGCGTTACCAGCAGTAATTGAGCCCCCCTCCAACAGAGTGCCGCCTGTATAATCATTCGTTGTACCAATTATAAGATTGCCGCTCCCCCTCTTAGTCAAGCGCATGCTTCCTGATAATTTCCCATCTCCCTCAAAGGTATAGTCCACGGCACTATCCACCAGAACGCGGCCCGGCATACGAACGCCTGCAAGATTTACCGCACCAGATGAAACATCACTGAACACTACAACGGCGTCGTCCCATTGGGATACACTACTGCCACTTTGCGGGTAGTCAAAAGTTGCATCATTCCAAGTATCGCCATTTTTTCCCTGCCAATAAAGTGTCTGCATCTGCGGAATATCCCCACCGCTGCAGTTGAGATAAAGCCTGCCATCCTGCCACACCAATTGACCAGGCTCAGCGCCATTCAGCGTTATTTGAGAAGTCGCCCAATTTTCAAGCAGAGGGCTGTTATCTCCCACATCCAGCAGTATGTAATAATCCTCCCTGGCCTTATCAGCAAAGTTGATATCCAGGGTCATATTTCCCATAATCTGTAGCGGATTGAACAACGAAAGAACAGCACTTTGTTTATTCATAGAGTCCAGCGTAATGGACAGAGTACTGCCCTCCTGCATTGTGAAAGTTTCCGCATTGATTACATTGGCACTCCCCTGCACATGCAGTTCTGCCCCCCGCTCAAAAGTAACCTGGTATCCGGATGATTCAATCACCCCATTGAAAAGATTCACAGTACCTGCTTCAACTTGCAAACTATCCGTATGCAGCATTGCGCCGTTCTCAATAAACAGCTCACCGCCTTCCACAATCGTTGAACCTTCCACTCTGTTCGTGCGGGAGTTCATGATTTCTACAGTGGTTCCTGCGTTCTTTTTCACATACCACAAATCATCCTCAATATATTCGCCGCTCAACCGAACCGCCCCCAGAGCCAGATTCTGATTTATGGTCAGATTCTTATCAACAAATATGCTATCATATATATTTACAACTTGGTTTTCAGAAGCACTCACTTCCACATTTCCTAAAGCGTACACACTCCGCAAACGGTAATTATCGCTTTGCTGCTCGTAGTTTTTCCGGAATTCGACGCAATCATTACCGGCAATCTTAACAAAGTTCTCGCTATACAAAGCACCACCCAATGCGACAGTTGGCGAGGCTACGCCGTTACCTGTAAGCTTGAAATCCGTATTATCAACAATGGCAAGACGGTTTTTCCGTATTTTGATTTCAGCCTTAACTGCTGGAATCAGTCTATCGTAAACGGCACAAGTGCAAATGGGAGACTTCATTACGCAGCGGGCGC
>JAFNWZ010000281.1 GCA_017379255.1 Akkermansia sp.
ATCCCAGGCCTTGGCCCAGCCGCCGTTCCACAGGTTCATCTGCACGCCTTCGGCATGCACAGGGGTTTTGCCCTTCTTGGTGTTCAGACTGCCCCATACACGCGGGGTGTAGCCTTTGCTCTGCACCATCTTGAGCAGGCTGTCGGTATAGGCGCGGTAGTGTTCGGCATTGCCGTGGAATTCATCAGCGCCCACGTGCACCACGTCGCAGCCCTTGAAGACTGCGGGCTGTCCTTTCTGCGGCAGCAGGTATTCATCGAACACCTGTTCTACGAATTTGAGAGTTTCCGGGTTGGCGGCATCCAGCATTTCGCAGCCGCGCTTGTTCTTGCTCTTGTAGATGAGGTCGGGGCGCACGCGGGTAAAGGAAAGCGCGTGGGCGGGGGTGTCAAACTCAGGAACAATGTTCACGCCCATGCTGGCAGCGTAGGAGATGAACTCGCGGAATTCGTCCTTGGTGTAGAAAAGGTCACTTGCCGTGAGCTTCGTACCATTGGCTCCCACCATGTTGGATTCCAGACGGAAGGCTGAGTAGGATTTTTCAAAGGGATTTTCGCCTGCATCTACATATTTTTCGTGGAAGATGTAGTTGTCGTTCAGGTGAATGTGCAGGTCATTCATCTTGTACCAGGCCATGTATTTGACCACCTTCTTCACGTAGCTCAGCGGAATCGGCAGACGCCCCACATCCAGCAGGAAACTGCGCACCTGGTAGCGGGGAATATCCAGCGCAGAACCACATGGAACGCTGCCATTACCCTGCTGCAGCATCTGCAGGATGGAGCGGGTGGCCCAGAACAGGCCTGTTTCTGTAGTCGCTCCGGCCAGAATGCCTTTTTCCGGAGTGATGTCCAGCGTGTAGCCTTCTTTGCCCAGCACCAGATTATTGCTGATGCCCAGGCTGATGTCTGCTTTGCTGCCGAAGGGAACAAGTTCCACCTTGCATTGCAGCATTTCTTCCAGTTCTGCGGCCAATTCAGCCGCAAAGGGCATGTCGGTGGCAATCTTCACATAGTCACCCAGCTTGTATTCACCCTTGCCTCCTACCCAGTTGAGCAGGGCTGGTACAATCTGCGGCGCGGCGTTGCCTTCGCCTGCGGACAGTATGCCGGGTACAATCACCTCGTAATCCTTGGAAACGGCTTTTTCGCCATCCTTGCTGAGCTCGAAGCTTACCTGCACCTTCGTATCGGCCAGCGGGCGGAGGATGCTGCCATCCGGGCGGATGAGCTGTTCGTAGTCTGCTCCCAGGAAACGTACCTCTGCGCCGGGAACCTGCGGGATTTCAAGCTTGTTTGCCGTGGCCCGCGGGGCAACGGGCAGTTGGTTGGCTATTTCTTGTAATGTCTCTGCCATAATCGGGGCTACGGAGAGAGCAATCATCGTGAGGATGGATGTCTTTCTCATACCGGGGAATGTTAGCAATAACTGCGCAGGATAGCAAGAAAAAACGCCCGGTATATGGAGAGTTTCACATGTGTCCCAACGTTTCATTAGGACTGCTTTCAAATTCTTGTAGCACAGCTAATTGACAATACGCAGCTAAATTGTTTAGCGGCGAGCGTCCTGTCACGGCGTAGCTTTAGCGAAGGCGGAAGC
>JAFNWZ010000282.1 GCA_017379255.1 Akkermansia sp.
GCCGCAAAGCGACATGATGATGAGGTGTTTCCAATCACCCCGCTCAATACGCTGCCGGGGAACCGCCAGAGATGCCAGCCAGAACAGCACTGCTGCCCCGCAGAGGCGGAAACAAGCCATGCTCACGCCGGAGACAAGCCCACCAGCCATGGCCCATTTGCACAGCGGGCTCATGAGACCGAAGCACACGACTGCCCCCAGCGTAATCAGATGCGCCCGTCCCTGGGAAATGCTTGCGGCCATCAGTTTCCGGCATCTCTCGCACTCCTCCGTCCCTTACTGCTTAAGCAGAACGAACGTTCCTTTCTGGATTTCCTTGCCCAGCAGAGCGGCCGAGGGGGTGGGTTCCACGCGGTATGTGCCCTTGTATTCACCATCCTTCATCTTACCCGTCCAGGTGATATTCACAAAAGTCTCAGTATCACCCTCGGAACGGATGGTCACATCCTTGCCATTCACATAGCCCACCAGCTTACCGCTGCCATACAAATCATCCTGCAGTACCAGAACACCCTCCAGCTTATCGCCTTCCTGCTTGATACTCATCTTGAGCCCGGACTTGCTGCCACCAATCGTATCATTGCAGCATTCCCCCAGCCACACACCTTCCATGGAATCAGAACAGGACGAAAGAACACCTGCTGCGGTCACCACACAAATAGATTTGAAAAGAGAGTTCATAGTAAGTACGCCCACCATTCTACACCCATGGCATTGAATAGCAAGAAAAAGTTACGCTCGCACGGCATCGTATCAGTAAATGCGCGGGAGACGCGGCCCGAGACCAGTGAAAATTTCCCAGACAATGGTACCAGCTTTCTCCGCAACCTCTGTCACCGGGATATGCGAGCCGAACAGCTCCACCTCATCGCCGGATTGCACCCCGCCGGGCACATCTGTCACATCGGCCATAATCTGGTCCATGGTCACACGCCCCAGCATCGGGCAATAACAACCGTTGATATAAACGCGGGCACCCTTGTTGGAAATCTGGCGGTTCCATCCATCTGCATAACCAATACCGATAGTGGCCACGCGCGTGGGACGCTGCGTCATGTGCGTACGCCCGTAGGAAACACCGTGCCCGGCGGGCAGCTCCCGCACCAGAGTCACACGCGCATGCAGGCTCAGCGTTGTTCTCAGCACGCCGTCATAGATAGATGCCATCGGCGCCACCCCGTACAACAACAAGCCCGGGCGCGCCAGATTAGCCACCGGAACCTCATAGCCAAGCTCCCCTGCACTGGCGGCAATATGCCGGTAGCGCAAAGGGAAATGCTGCTGCAGCGTGGCGGCACAATCCGTAAACAGACCAATCTCATCCTGCGTAAACGGCACATCCTCATCTGCCGAGGGGAAATGAGACATGATACCCTCTATGCGCAGATTCGGCATGGACTTCAGCGCCTCAGCCACCTCACCCAGCTGACCGGGCAGGAATCCCTCTCGCCCCATGCCGGTATCCACCGCCACATGCAACGCCAATTCCTTGTCCAGCACCGCCGCCAGACTTTGAAAATGCCGCGCTTCATCCAGGCTGGAAATCGTGCAGCACCAGTTATTCTGCACAATCTCCTCGCGCTCCATCGGGAAAGTAGGGCCCAGGATGAACGGAGTTGTGCGGACCCCGGCATTCTGCAAGCGGCGGGCCTCGCCCACATTCGCCACGCCGAAGAACGAAATACCGTGACTATCCAGCCGGCGGGCCACTGGCTCCAGGCCATGGCCGTACGCTCCGGCCTTGACCACCGGCATCAGCTCCGTATCCGGCAATGCCTGGCGGGCAATATCCAGATTATGGGCAATGGCCTCAAGGTTGACACAGGCCCACGCGCGCGCTGCACTCTCACTGCTCATAGCCCGACTCTACCACCAAGCAGATACCATGTCAACCGTCATTTACAGTTATTCTTCAGCCCTTGGTGAAACTCGCACTTGGCAGCAGGCAGTCTTTCTGGTAATATACAGGGGAGCGACATGGTAAGCTGGGATGTAGTCTTGGGCCTCATGGTCATCATCTTTGCCCTGCCCTTCATCTTTCTGAGCAGCAAGATGAAGAGCACGCGCGAGCGCGCACGCGTCTCTGAAAACGAGGTAAGGCAGATGCGCGGCATGCTGGCAGAACTGCAGGAACACGTGCAGCGGGACCAATCCCTGTTTCTGGAAGCCCTGGGGGTTCCCTTCCTGCTCATGCGGCCAGGCGGGCGCGTGGTCATGGCCAACCGGAAAGCCTGTGACTTGTTCGGGTTTGACTCCCTGACCAATACAAACCTGCTGCGCATCCTGCCGGAGAGCGATATGCGCAGCCTGCTTCATGAAGCGGCGGGCAGTTCTGAAAAAGTGCGTGCCCTGGTGCATGTGCCCCGCCCGGAAGGTGAACGCATCTACCGCACCACCGCCACCCGTCTGGCCACCCGGGAACGCCACATCGGCATCGTGTTCCTGGATGTGACCGAAGAACACCGCACACAGGTCATCCGCCGCGATTTTGTAGCCAACGCCTCACACGAACTGCGCACACCGCTCACCCTGATTCAGGGCTACCTGGAAACCCTGCTGGATGACCCGGAATCTGCAGCAGACACCGGGTTGCTGCAGCGCTCGCTGGGCGTCATGAAACGCCACGCCGACCGCATGACGCGGCTGGTGGCCGACATGCTCATGCTCTCACGCGTGGAAGCGCCGGATTCCAGTTATCTGAAAGAAGAGGATTTTGACCTCCTGCAGCTCGCCACTGAAGTAAGACAACGGCTGGAAAACATGGCTGCGGCACAGGGCGCCGACATCGAGCTGCAGATTGAGCCCCGGCCCTACCCCATGCACGGCGACAGCTTCTATTGGTCGCAGGTGTTGTATAACCTGATGGAAAATGCACTCAAAAACAATCCCGCGCCGGGCTTACAAGTGAAACTGACTGCCAGTCTCACCCCGGACGGCACTCGGCAGCTCTGCGTCAAGGACAATGGGTGTGGCATTCCCCAGGATGCGATTCCCTTTATTTTCAACCGTTTCTACCGCGCCGACTCCACCGGCAAAGTCAAAGGCACCGGGCTCGGGCTTGCCATCGTGAAACACGCCGTCGAGGCACACGGCGGAAGCATACGGTGCGAGAGCATACCCGGCACACGCACCTGCTTCATCATCACCCTTCCTCGTAATCCTGAATCAGCTCCACAAACGCGCGCAGACCATGCGTGCGCAGCCACGGGCCCACACCTTTAAGCCGTTCTGCGGCTTCCATGGTAGTGGGCTTCACCGTAGCCAGAGCCCGCAATGTTTCATTGTGCATAATCCGGTAAGCCGGCATGCGGTACTCCTCTGCCAGATCGCGGCGCAATTCGGCCAGGTGCTCATACAGTTCCTTATCCATACGCCCCAGCCCCATGCTCTGCAGGAGCTCGCGCGTTCTGGCCGTGCGGGCAGCAGGGGCTTTCTTCTGCACCGCAGCACCCCACACCCGGCGGGATAAACGCGGCACCATACGGCTCTGCATCACATCCTCGCCCAGGGGGGTCAGGGTAATCAGCGGCATATCTCCCCCCGTGCTCTGCAGCAAGCCGCCTTCAAGCATGGCGCGGAAAAGCGCTTTCATTTTCGCATCTGTCAGATTTTTCAAGATGCCGTAGGTTGACAGTCCGGTCAGGTACTGGTGCATCGAGGCGTTCTTTGCTCCGCGCAGCATATCCATCACCTTGCCGCGCCCGTAAACCGCCACCCATTCCCCGGCTGGCCCGCGCTTCGAGGCTCGCGCCACCCCCGCCAGCGCCTTGCGCACCGTCAGCAGGTCATCACCGCTCACCTCCTCGCGTTCATCGGCATCAGAACCGGCGCAGGCATCGCAATGCCCGCAGGGGGCGGCATCCGGCTCGCCGAAATACTCCAGAATCCACTGCTGGCGGCAGCCCATGGAATAGGCAAACTTCGTCATCGCCTCAATCTTGAGGTGGTCACGCCGGGCTTTCTCTTCCAAACCGTTGCGGTCAATATCCAGACACTCGAAATTCACCTCCGGCCTGAGCAGGCGCGTGCCTTTAGCCAACTGGCCCGGCACATCAAAGCGCTGAATAGCCCCGGCGTGAATCAGGCAGGAAAGCGCCGTTCCCACCGCCATGGGGTTCACATCCTTGCCCAGGCGCTCCGCCATAGCATCCACAGTAAGATGCAGTTCATGCGTGACGGGGTCACATTCAAAGCGCAGAAGGTTATACAGCGAGCGGATAACCGCAATCGGCGGATTACTTCCCTCAAAGAAAAACTCCTGCGTCTTGAGGTCGGCATGGTTGAACAACAGCTCACAGACTGCGGGCTCACCGTCCCGCCCGGCGCGCCCGGCTTCCTGGTAGTATGCCTCCACGCTGCCGGGAATCTCAAAATGCACCACAAAACGCACATCAGAGCGGTCAATACCCATGCCGAAAGCATTGGTAGCCACTACCACATCCGCTCTGCCGGAAACAAAGGCATCCTGCGAAAAACCGCGTTCTTCATCGGTCATCCCGGCGTGATACGCCACCGCATTCACATGCTGAGAGGACAGTTCGTCAAACACCAGCATCACATTCTTACGGGTGGAGCAATAGATAATCCCCTTCTTCCAGCGGGCAATCACCTTATTGATACGCTCAAATTTCGCCTTCCGGCTCTCACAGTGAGTGATGCCGAAATCCAGATTCTCGCGGCCAAAGCCACTGATGATGACCGCAGGCTCCCGCAGCTGCAGGGTGGTAAGGATATCCTCGCGCACATGCACCGTAGCCGTGGCCGTGAGGGCCACCGTCTGCGGCCAGCCCAAGGCCTCCCGCACGCGCCCCAGCCGCAGGTAATCCGGGCGGAAATCGTGGCCCCACTGGCTCAGGCAGTGCGCTTCATCCACCGCCAGCAGGGCAACATGCATCCCCCGCAGCATCTCCATGAACGAATCCTGCGCAAAGCGCTCCGGCGCCACGTAGAGAATCTTCAGTTCCCCATAACGCAGCGCCTGCATCACCTGGCGGTATTCATCTGCTCCCAGTGATGAATTCACCGCCGCGGCGGGAATCCCGCGCGCCTGCAGCGCATCCACCTGGTCTTTCATGAGCGCAATCAGGGGCGACACCACCACCGTGAGCCCCGGACGGCAGAGAGCCGGCAGCTGGTAGCAGAGCGATTTACCGCCACCCGTGGGCATAATGCCCATGGCATCGCGCCCCGCGAGAATCGCCTGCACCACTTCCGCCTGGCCGGGGCGCAACGCCTCAAAACCAAAATACGTTCTGAGCGCTTCCTGTGCATCTGCTATCTCGCGGAACTCTGACATGACCGGCTCATTTTAGCCGATTGAGGCCCTGCGCGCAAGCCGGAATTATGCCCGGAACAGCAGCAATGTTGATTATAAAATCATTACCCTCAGACTTACCAAACAATTCGTTATTCAAATCAGGCCGCGTCTCTAACCCTCACACGAAATGTATTATATTGCATTATTCATCACCAATCGTGTTATACCATTGCGTTTAAAAAATTTAACAACATCTCTTAACACGTGCATCAATGAGCATATTCGCAATTGAAGTGTAGCCGCTGTGCTTTGCTGCGAATAGAGGATTACCCTTATTGATATCAACACCTGGTATCGAAAGCAATAGTTTAACAATCTCTACATAACCTCTCGTTACAGCAAGATAGAGTGGAGTAAAATCGTATTCATCTGCTATATTAAC
>JAFNWZ010000283.1 GCA_017379255.1 Akkermansia sp.
GGAAGAATGGAAAGCCGATCAATCCTCTTACCTTGGACGGAGCATCTTCTGCTGAGCCGATAAAGGTGAAGGATAAGGCTGGATTCGAAAGAGCAAAGGCTGATTACCGTGCCCAGGTTTATATCGGCGCAGCCAGGAGACAAGGCTTCGTGCGGCATCTCCTTTTCTCAGCAGAATGGCCACGCTGATGTCGTTTTTCAAACGTCGCATGCCTTGCCCTCTCGCTTCGGTGAGCTCTTCCAGTATATTGCCGATGGCCCGGCAGGCGTTCTGCAGCGTTTGTTCGGCCTTATTCCTGGGCAGAACGCTCACCCGGACATATCCTTTCTTAGCACTGTTGCCTGCATGGCTGCTGTGTTGGGAGAACTCCTTATCCACCTCGGAAATTCCTTCGAACACCAGGTTGGTGAACTTCATGATTTCCGGCACGGAACGGCGGCTCTCCTTCAGAGAGGAGTTCGTGAGTCCGTGCTTCTGCCAATCGTAGCCATCCCTGGTGGGAACGGTGCCGCGCAGCTGCTCAAAAAGCTCCGCAGAAGCTCCGCGGAAACTGTAGATGCTCTGCTTTTTATCGCCTACAACAAAGAGGGATTTGTCCGGGTACTGTGCGTTTTCCTTCAGCAGATTGCTGAGGATTTCCCACTGCACAGGGTCGGTGTCCTGGAACTCATCGAGCATCCAGTGGTCGAGCTTCGTGGTGAGGTTGAGCGCCATGCCGGCATCTTCGTCTGCAGCATTGTGTCCCAGAAGCTGGCGAGCGCCCTGCTTGATATCATCGAAGGTGCACAGGCCTTCGCGCAGAATACTTTCCCGGTAGGCGGTGTAGTACTTGCCCAGCAGCTCATGCATGGCTACGGAGCGTTCCTGCACGGAGCGCAGGAATATCCCGGCGCAGGTCTTGTTCAGATAGTTTATCAGTCCGCGCAGCTCGCCATCGCGCTCCTGCTCTGCATCAGGGGCCAGGTATTGTTCGTCCTCGTTGAGCCATGCTTTAAACGAATCGGAGGCCTTGAATTCCCCCTTCCGGATTTTTGCAGCGGCCGTGGTCAAGGTTTTCCTGACGTAGCTGCGGGGCTTTTTCCAGCTGATGGATTCCACCAGCTCATTGATTTCGCGTTGGATGCCTTCCACTTCTTCATCGCTTATCAGGCCGGCATCACTGCAATCCGGCAGCCCGAAGGGTATCGGATTGCCCCAGGGTGCTTTCTCGGGGAACTCCTTGTAAAGGCTCAGGTAGGTGTTGACGTTGTTTTCCAGCAGGTCGAGAAGGGCACCGCCTTTGTCCTCTGCAATGCTGGAGAGCAAGGTGATGAGGGCAGATTCGTGGTGCGATGATTTTTCGCTCTCCGCCAGCATGGCGAGCAGAGCGGTGCGGGTGGCACGCTGCTGCTGCAGGGCGTTCATGGGAGTGACGCTGCTCAACCCGGCTCGATGCAGGTCTGCTGCCACGACGCGGTTGAAGAAACTGTCGAGTGTGGAAAGCTGCAGGTCGGAACTTTTGCTCAGCACCCGCATAAGCAGTTCTGCAAAGAAGTTTGTCGTAAGCTGAGGCAGTGGCGGTTCTCCGGCCATGGGGGTAAGTTGCTCCGGGAAACATCCTTGCTCCACAGCCCGCTTCAGCATGGGAGTGGCTGCCGGGTACAGTGCAACGGGATTGGCGGATTCCGAGAGCGTCATGTCCGCATTCAGGTGTAGCCCGGTCCAGGTTTCCCAGACACGGGCGGCCATTCCGTTGCGCTCCGGGAAGTCGTGGTCGGGTTTGCCCAGTGCCCCGTCTGAAAGAGCCTGGAAGATACGGTTGCGGAATTCACCGGCGGCCTTCTTGGTGAAGGTCAGGGCAATCATTTTCTCCGGCCTGGCACCCAGGGCCAGCAGTGCCACGAAACGAGAGGTGAGCTGGTAGGTCTTGCCGGTGCCAGCAGAGGCTGCAATGAGGTTGCCGGAAATCTGTTTGTAAGGGGAAGCATTCATGGGGTAATTACTGGGTATCTGATTCCGGCTCGGAAAGTGACAGGGGCGGGAGGCTGCACATGACGCGGGGATCCGGGTCCTTGTAGATGCTCAGGGCGCCGAAACTGCTGTACATCATGCTGCGCCCCAGGGATTCTGCGGAGTACAGGCATTTGCCGGCCCGCATGAGTGCAGCGACCTGCTGCACACAGCTCATTGCCTGCTCATGCAGCTCCTGCGTCATGGATGCGTTGCTGGATACCCCGCCCATGGGGGTATAGGTGACCTTGCCCGGCCTGGTGCGGGGAATGTTGTAGAACGCGGTTTCCGGCAATTCCGGCAGATGGTGTATCTGGCGCAGGGCTTCAGCATAGAGCGGCAGCTGCACACTGGCCCAGCGGAAGTTGTCTCCTTTTTCATTCTGGAGTATCAGGGCAGAGGGCATGTACTGCTGGTACAGGGCAGCGGATGTTTCGGTCAGCTTTTCCCAGTGCGTGCTGCGCGGGTCGGAGTCATTGGTCTTGTAGTCAATCACGCGCATGCGGCCATCCTCCCGGTGGCGGTCCACGCGGTCAACCCGCATATCAAAGAGCAGCGGGGCTCCCCCATCTGCCGCGGGCAGCTGGAAACACAGCTGTTCCTCGCAAAGGATGACCTCCCAGCCATTGCAGAGTTCCCGGGCGTGCTGGCGGGCAAACTCCTGCACGCTTTTCTGCAGGTTACGCAGCAGAATGCGTATGGGGATTGGCAGCTTATCCTCTTCATCTCCGTATTGTCTGACCACATGCGTGGCCGCGGCTTGCCCGGCGTAGGTGGAGATTTCCTCTGCTAATGCGGCAAAGTCGCTGCCCGCCTCTGCGCTGGCAAAGCGGGTGGTGATATCCTGTAGGATAGCGTGCAGCAAGGTGCCGTATTCCGCTGCATCCGGTTCAGATTTGCCTTCTTCCAGCGCATCACCCGGGGCAATTTTCAGCAGACGTTCCATCCAGAAACGGAGGGGGCAGCTGAGGAAATTTTTAATGGCAGAGGGCGAGAAGGTGCGCTGCGGGTCGGTATAGGGGTTGCTGATTCCTGGTGCAATGAGGGCCACATCTTCCATGGAACCAGCTGTTGCATCTGTGGTTTCCGGCGTAATGAATGGCAGAAGGTCATAGGCCGCAGCGTTAGTTTCGGCAGGTGCATCTGAGAACAGCCAGCTGACGCGTTCTGCTGTTTCTGCAGGAGTGTTGCAACGCAGAAGCAGGGAGGAGGGCGCAATGGGCGTGCCGTCTACCGAGCAGGAGGCCAGAACAAAATGCACCGCACCAGCGGGGCGGCTGTGCAGAAGCGAGGTGAGCAGGAAACTGTCGCGAGCGCAGCGGGTGGTGTCGCTGGTCATGTCCAGGAAACTGCGGTAGGCATTCGGCAGGTAGGCATCTGCTGGCATGCGTTCCGGCACATATCCATCATGCATGCCGGCCAGAATGACCTTGGGAGCCCAGGCGTAGCAAAGCTCGCGCCAGCCACGCAGGTTGATGGCTTTGTCGCGCTCGCCTGCGCCTTCCAGTGCGCCGGGGGATTGCTTTTCAACCCGGTGGGCGAGCAGCATCAGCGCTGCATGTGGCAGGCATTTGATGGATGGGTGGGCTACCAGAGCTGCGGCATCGCGTATGCTGTCCGTCAAAAGCCGTGCGGCGCGCTTCCATTCCGGCGCAGAAAGACAGCGCTGCAGGGAATCTGCCAATTTCCGGAGACAGCCCGGCAGGCTGCTGGCATCCATGCAGTCATGAATTTGCTGAACAACGCTTTCCGTATAGTCGATATAACGCTGCAGTCTGCGCTGTGCCTGTTCTTCTGCCGTTTCCTGCAGCTGTCGGTGCATGAGATGCAGCAGGTGGTGCGCCGTGGCGGGCAGATGCTCAGAGCAAAGCTCCGTGAGGTAGCGGTTGAAGTCGGACAGGTTCTGCGCCGGGTTCTGGCTGCGCTGAAGCGTACGGTTGCGCAGCAGGGTGAGGAAATCTTCCATGGCGCGGTTGCTGCCGATATCCTCCTGATTCCAGGAGGTGCAGACATCGCAGAGCTGGCGAGGAATGCGCCCGGCCTCAGTGGTAAGCAGAGAACGCCCCTCCGGCATGCTGACCTGCCACTCCGGCAGAAAGGCGGATACCAGCATGGGGGATAGGGAGTTATCGCAGGAGGCCAGCAGCACTTCGTCTGATGCACAGCCACCGGCCAGTTCTCTGACCTTGCGGCCAAAGGCCTGCACGCTGCCGGTGGGGTGAATGGTGTTGCAGGGGATGCCGGGTGCGCTGTCTGCAGAGGGAATCTCAATCGGGCATTCGCTCCAGCCCATGCGGGCATACGGGCCATCGGGAATGATGGGAATCGGCTGGCCGAATGTGTCAAATCTTGCTGCTTCCTCCGCAGGTGCATTCACCCAGATTTCGACACGGGCCGCGCCGGTGTCTGCCATGCGCTGGAGGTACAGCCGGTTCAGCGGAGAAAGCTCCGGGACGCAGGCAATGATGACCAGCCCGCGGGGTGTGGGGGCGGCCAGCTCTGCGGCTCTGCTCTGTTCCGCCGGGGTGAAACCCCAGGCAGCCAGCTGTTCGTCCACTCCGGCGAATGCGGTACGCAGGGCGTTCCAGCGCTCCTGCTCGTAGCGGAGAGTGTTTTCCCATTGCTCACCGTTTTCCTGCAGATAGTCGTGCACAAATTGCTGTGCGGTGCTGAGCTGCCAATCAGGGGCGCGTACCTCCTGTTCCAGTTGCTTGCGGACGCGCTGCATCTGGGTGGCTACATCCAGCAGCCAGGGCAGGGGCTTGTCGCTCATGGCTCCGCTCAGCACATGCAGCCACGCGGCCATGGTTTCCAGTTCGGAGGCTGTATTCTCCCCCTTGCAGGAAAGCAATTGCCCCGCCAGGATGATTTTCGGCATGAGTATGGGCCGGCCGGCCCGCTCGGCCATGTATTCTCGCAGGCTGCGGCCGCTCTCAGCTGTGGGTACGACCACTGTGGCCCGCCGGAAGTCCGCAGGGGCTTCTGCGTTCAGGCGTTCCAGCTGTCCGGCCACCAGCTCGATGGCGGGTTTGTTCCAGCCGAGAAATGTTAATGTGGGGGTACTCATGGGCGTGTTTCCAATCTACCACATTCCGGCTTCCTGTTCAAGGTTGCATGACAACAAAAAGCAGCCATCAACGTGAGGTTGATGGCTGCCTGGAAGCTTTTGCTGAAATCAGCTTTTAGCGGGTGTGGAAGGTACGGCTGATTACTTCACGCTGCTGCTCGGGGGTGAGCTTGATGAAGTTCACGGCGTAGCCGGACACGCGGATGGTCAGCTGGGGATACTTCTCCGGGTGCTCCATGGCATCGAGGAGGGTTTCGCGCTCCAGCACGTTCACGTTGATGTGGTGACCGGTGGCGGCGAAGTAGGCATCCAGCAGGGAAACCAGCTTGGTCTCGCGCTCATCCTCATCCTTGCCCAGGGCACCGGGCACGATGGAGAAGGTGTAGGAGATGCCGTCCTGGGAGTCGTCGTAGCTGAGCTTGGCCACGGAGAGCATGGAGGCCACAGCGCCGTTCTTGTCGCGGCCGTGCATGGGGTTGGCACCCGGGGCAAAGGGCTCGCCGGCGCGGCGGCCGTCGGGCGTGTTGCCGGTCTTCTTGCCGTACACCACGTTGGAGGTGATGGTCAGCACAGACTGGGTGGGCATGGAGTCGCGGTAGGTGTGCAGCTTGCGTAGCCGTAAAAAGCGCAATTCCCAAAGCACTTACTGCAAAAACAGAAACGTATGCCTTTAATTCAGAATTGTCTTTTATTTCAGAATATCTTCCTGTAACC
>JAFNWZ010000284.1 GCA_017379255.1 Akkermansia sp.
GGTTGAGGTATTGGCGGTCAGCGGGCTTGTTCTTCAGCATCATATCAACCTGGGTGTCAATGGTGCGTTCCATGATATTCTGAATCTGTTCGAGGTTCATAATGAATATGTGAGTTGGAATGTGGTGATGATTGTTTGGTTTTGAATCATTACTTATTCGCCGATAAGAATCTCGGCTCCGAAGGTTGCAATGTCAACTGCAAATGAAATGTCTGCAATGGTTTCAATAATCTCCATGGTGTCAGGAATGGTAGGGATATGCGGGCTGGTTACGATATCGATGACTTGTCCGATTTTGTTCAGATAACTGTTAATGTTCATTTTTAGATTGTTTGTTATGGGTGAGTAAAAGCTAATCAGGCGGCAGGTGTGCTGCTTTTCTTCTGCAGGTTTGCTGCAAGCTGGTGGGCAACATTCTGCACGTAGGTGAGTGCGATTGTAAGCACTCCGAGGTCGTCAAGAAGACCGATAACCGGAATAAAATCGCTCACGGCATCAATGGGGCTTACCAGATAGAGAAGGCTGGCTCCCAGAATCAGGATGTTGCGCGGTGTGAGCTGGTTGCCTTTGCTCCCGCTGCGGTAGAGCTGAAGGGCGCGCATGGCCAGGGTGGCAATTTTGCTGGTGGAGGGCACTGTGTTCAGCCAGGTGTGAACCTGTGTCGGCAGGGTTTCTGCTGCTTCACTCTTGCTTGCCTCCTGCATCCACTTGGAATTCTCCAAGTCCTTGATTGAATTGATGGAACTTTCCATGTTTGTAATTTTGGTTGTGAGGGACTCGGTTGATCTCGCCTTGAGTTCTGCCTTGTACCTCGTACGAGCGCATTTTAGCAGCGGATTATGATAAAGTCAATGCAAAAATGTAAAAAAATGCAAAAAAATGTAAAAGCAGCCAGAAATAAACCTTACAAAATAGAACACGCGTATTATAACAAACTTGTAAGAGGAAGGGTGAAACCAGAGTTCGAAAGGGAGTTAAAACTTGCATTTTTATATAGTAATGCTACAATGACGGTGATCATGGATGATGAAAACTACAAACGATGGGCAGCGTATTTCCCGGAAAGCGTGCAGCAGAACTTCAAGGATGAGTTGAAAAACTGGTTGCGCATGCGAAAGTCGGATTTACAGAGGTATTGCAAAGAGTTCGGTGTGAATAGCGCCGCGACATCGGCTTATGGCATGCTGGCAGAGCTGATGGGGATATCGCAGAGTAGTATTAATAACTGGTTGTCGCAGAAGGCTCAGAAACAGATACCTGAGGACCGGGTGAAGGAAATAGAGGCTCTCCAGGCAAAGGTGGAGGCTTTCTGTCAGCGAGCTGCTGCGCCAGAAGGCTCGTCAATGTCGGCTGAAAGCCGCGAGGAATTTGTGAAACAGCTGGAGGCCCGTCTCTGTGACGAGGCCATAGGGAAGTTTTACAAGGAGGCGAAAAAGGCCGATATGACTCTGGATGAGTACCTGCTTAGTTTGCTTCGTTAAGGCGGGGTTCTGCTGAACTCCGGATGAGATGAGTGGAAAATTGATTGTCCGGGTGTCGCATTAGGAAATAGAAAGGCTGATGATGAGTACTTTACCTGCTGGCTCGCTGTTGAAAGGGCGCTATGAAGTGGAAGGTGTCGTGGGGCGTGGTACGTTTGGAATTGTGTATAAGGGTAGAGATCGGTACCTGGACCGGCCTGTAGCCATCAAGGCCAGCATCGGAGGTGAGCAGGACCAAGGATGCTATATGATAGAGGAATCGCAGACGCTCTCGCGTATTGATCATCCGGGTGTGGTTGCCACTTATGATATCTTTGTCCATGACGGTAATGCATGTTGCGTGATGCGGTGGCTGAGTGGCATGTCTCTACAGCAGATTATAGAGAAAATCCGCTGCGGAGAAATTGCCACGCTTCCCGAAGCTCAAGCGCTTGAATGGCTAAGATATATACTGAATACCTTGCGGGTTGTGCATCAGCAGAATATATTGCACCGTGATATTAAGCCCGGCAATATCGTTTTTGACAGCGTGGGCAATCCTGTGCTTGTTGATTTCGGTTCGGCCCTGAATCGGAATACTCAGGTCGGGTACACTATCGTGGGGTCGTATACACCGGCTTACGCGTCTCCGGAACAGTTAAGTGGCCAGGGAAAAATGGGACCATGGACTGATTTTTACGCTCTTGCAGCCACGTTTTATGAGCTTTTGACTCGTCGGCTGCCTGCGGGGTATGGCCATGCCGATGTGCCTAGCCCGGAAACAAAGGACGGACGGTTTGCGAAATCCATTATGCGAAACCTGTGCTTTTCGCCGCATGAGCGTTGCCAGACCGCTGAAGCATGGTTGAATATGTTGAATGAGGCGTGTGAAAACGAGTCGCCTCATCAGCAGCCTCAGCCGTGGATTCCGTTGGAACTGTTAACGGCGGGCACGGTAGGTGTGCAGTCTGCGTGGGAGTATTTATGCGAAAATAGCAAGAGGATAACCCATGGAGTTCCTACCGTATTTGAGCATATTGGCAGAGCGGTGGATGATGCAGTAAGGGTGGCGACACCAGTGTTGCAGGAGGTTGCAATGCAGGCGGGCAAGGCTGTAGGGGATGCCGTCAAAATGGCAACTCCGGTCGTGCAGGACATTGCGACGCAGGCTGGTAAAGCAGTAGATGATGCGGTGAAGGCTGCAACACCAGTAGTGCAAAATGTTGCAACACAGGCTGGTAAAGTGGTGGGGGAAGGATATCAGAATGTCAAAAAATGGTTGGGCTTTTAGTCGGCTTGCGAAATGGGCGGCAGGTCGTGCCTGTGTGCAGAAAAACGAACGGATTTTCCTTGATTTTGAAGCGTGAAACTGTTACCTTGAACTTATGAATGAGCAGAGTGGTGCAAAATTGACGAAGGATACGGTAAAAATATATAAAGAGCAGGGGCTCACTAAAAATGACCTTGCTGAAGATATCGGGGTTTCTCCCGATACCATAACAGTTTACGAGAACGGTCTCAAACCTGTTTCTCCGAATGTTCAGAAACTCATGGAGACACTTGTGAATGCCGATAAAGCCAATCAGAAAGAACAGTAAAGAGAAAGGGGATTCTTTGAATGGACGCGTTGAAACCAGGTACGCTGTTGAACTCCCATTACCGGATAGAGGAAGTGGTAGGCCGCGGCTCTTTCGGTATTACCTACAGGGTTAGGGATACGGAAGATTTGTTGGAAAAAAACATTGCGCTCAAGGAGTGCTTTCCCTGTGAGGGCTGCACGCGCAACTCTGAAACCGGTAGAATAGAGGCAGAGGCCCCGGAAGAGTACAATGCGGCTATTGCTTCCATGCTGGAGGAAGCATGTACCCTTGCCAGTATCAAGCATCCCGGTGTGGTAGCCGGGCGTGTTACGTTTTATTGTAAGGCGACCAACAGCGTGTTCTGTGGAATGGAGTGGGTGGAGGGTAAGTCTCTGCATGGTAAGATGGAGGAGGTAAAGAATGGCCAGGCGGCCGTCTTTTCTACGCAGACGCTTCAAAAGTGGCTGATGTCTATTCTGGACGCCCTGAAGTGTATTCACAATAACAAGGTGATGCATCTGGATATCAAGCCTGCCAATATCATGTTCGATAAGGCAGATAACCCCATCCTCGTGGATTTTGGCGCAGCTCTGAATCGAAACCTTAAGGAAGGCTTGACGATTGTGTCTACCTACACGCCGGCTTACGCTGCTCCTGAGCAAACAAGCGGACGGGGTAAGATTGGCCCGTGGACTGATTTTTATTCATTGGCTGCCACCTTCTACGAAATGCTTACCGGACACCCGGTTGCGGAGTATGGCCGTGGAGATATTCCGGAACCGGAAAATGCTGGTGAACCTTTAGCTAAGACTATTATGCGAAATCTTAGCTTTGCTCCGAAGGAGCGTTGCCAGAGCGCTGATGAATGGTTTGAAATGTTGGTGCCTTCCACGCAGCAGATGAAGTCCGCTATGGAGAGGTTGATTCGTGATTGTTGCAAGGCGTTGACGCAGTCTCGAAAAAATGAGGATTTGTGCCCGGATGACGTGAGGTCCATATGCGATAAGTTGTGTGACTACTGGACTGAGCACTGTACGGTAGTGCCGGAGGCTATTGCTGAACTGGTGCAGAAAGTCAAAAAGACGGTCAATCTGAAAAAGATTGATAGAGAAGAGTCGTTGACAAAAAGCGGGGCTGTGCTTGGCGGGGCGGCTGGTGTGGGCGCAATTGCGGGCGGTGCTGCAGTTGGTGCCGGTGTGGGGCAGGGGGTGGTTGCTTCTGCCGTTGCAGCAGTATTCGGCGGTCCTGTACTGTTACCCGTGGCTTTGATGGCAGGCGGTGGTGCTGCCATCGGGCTGGCGGCGAAGGCCTTGCTCACGAATGCTGAAAAACGAATTGCCCGAAAGGCCTATGCCCAGCTAGTGGAGGACGTTGGTGCAGCTGTTGAACAGTGCTGGCCTGAGTATAAATCCCGGTGGAAACCGTGAATGTGTCTAAAAACGCTGGATAAATGCCCCGTGTAGTGGCTTCGGGCTTGAAAAATGGTGGCATTGGGAGTAAAGTTAGGGCATGAGCACGCTGCATTGCCCGAGTTTGTACCAGTATACGCGCCGCCTGACCCGCGAGGTGATGGTGGGAAACGTGGGGGTTGGTGGTAACAACCCCATCCGCATCCAGTCCATGCTGACCAGTGATACGCTGGATACGGCGGGGTGTGTGCGCGAATCGCTGGCTCTGGCTGAGGCCGGGTGCGAAATTATCCGCCTGACGGCACAGACCAAGGTGTATGCCGCTAATCTGGAGAACATTGCCCGCGAGCTGCGCGCCGCCGGGTGCAATGTGCCGCTGGTGGCTGATATCCACTTCAAGCCCGATGCCGCCATGGAGGCCGCCAAGTGGGTGGAGAAAATCCGCGTGAATCCCGGTAACTTCGTGGATAAGAAGAAGTTTGTGGAGCGCGATTACACCGATTACGAGTATGAGGAGGAAATTGAGAAAATACGCACCGCATTCACTCCGCTGGTGTTGTTCTGCAAGGAACACGGCCGCGCCATGCGCCTGGGTGCCAACCACGGTTCCCTCTCTGACCGCATTCTGAACCGCTATGGTGATACGCCGGACGGCATGGTGGAAAGCGCGCTGGAGTTTGCCCGCATCGCCCGCGAGCTGGATTACCACCAGTTGGTGTTCTCGATGAAGTCCTCCAACGTGAAGGTGATGATTCAGGCCTACCGCCTGCTGGTGAAGCGTCTGGCAGAGGAGGGGCTGGATTGGAACTACCCCATCCACCTGGGCGTGACGGAGGCTGGCGAGGGCGAGGATGCCCGCATCAAGAGTGCCACGGGCGTAGGTTCTCTGCTGGCAGATGGTATTGGCGATACGCTGCGTGTTTCGCTCACCGAGGATCCGGTGTACGAAATTGCCCCCGGTTTTGAGCTGGCTGCCCCCTACCAGCCGGGCGTGATGGCGGCGGCTGCCCCGCTGGCGGTGGATGCGCCGGATGCCTTTAATCCCTTTGAATTCAACAAGCGTAAGGCCGGGGTGATTACCCGCGGCGGCGTGACCCTGGGCTGGAACGAGCCGGTGCGCGTGGTGCTGCCGGAGTCTGCCTGCAAGGCGCTTGACCCCGCGGTGATGAAGGACTTTATGCCGGAAATCTCGCTGGAAGATTGCGCCCCGGTGGAAATTGACCCGCGCGATGCTGCTGCCACCGCGGCCCTGGAGGATGCCCCCGCTACGCTGGTGACGGTGAAGGATGGCATTGATATGCCCTGCGTGCAGGCGTTCCGCCTGCTGGCTGCGGTCATCCCGACCCGCCACAGCATTCTGCTCAAGGATACGCTGCTCAATGGTCAGGATTCGCTCTCTGCTCCCATGGCGGGTGGTGTGAATGCCGGCGCGTTGCTTTGCGATGGTATCGGCAATGCGGTGCTGGTGCGCCGCGAGGCTGACCCCGACAAGGCCGCCCGCCTGGGTTTCAATATCCTGCAGGCAGCCGGGGTGCGCCTGAGCAAGACCGAGTATGTTTCCTGTCCGTCCTGCGGGCGCACGCACTACAACATTCAGGAGGCTGCCGCACGCATCCGCGAGGCAACCGGCCACCTCAAGGGTGTGAAGATTGCTATCATGGGCTGCATTGTGAACGGCCCCGGCGAGATGAGCGATGCCGACTTCGGCTATGTGGGCGGTGCGCCGAACAAGATTAACCTCTATGTGGGGCACACTCCGGTGGTGATGAATATTCCCCAGGAGGAAGCCGTGCAGCACCTGGTGCAGCTGATTAAAGACCACGGGCGCTGGGTTGAGCCCTGAGTCCGAGCCGAAGGCGAGGATATCGTCTTGCGCGGTGCGCAAGATATCGCCTGCCGCAGGCAGATTTCGTCCGGTCTCCGCAGGGAGACCGGATATAGTTTTCCTATGGGCAAAGATAAATGACCTCCCGACGATTGGGAAATGGCTGGCCGCGGTATACAGGGAACGATATTCAGCCTCAGTCGAGGCTGAACGATATTTTTGCCTGCGGCAAAAACGATATTACGGCTGTGCCGTAACGATATCCGCGCCTCAGGGCGCGGACGTGGGGGAAATGCCGCCGAGTCTCCGCAAGGAGACCGGATGGTGTTTCTGCATACAAAGCGCGGGATTGACAGCGGCAGCGGTATCTGCTACGGTTTGCGCCCATGAAAACGCTTGCTCTGATTTCTGCTTTGCTCTGCAGCCCGGTTGTTTACGCTGTTCAAGCGCCGGAGGAGAGTCCTTTTGCCCGCCCCGTGGGTGAAACGGCGGTTTTGATTGACGAATGCGTGGCCTCTATGAATGAGGTGCTTTCTGCCTATGAGGGAATTACCGACACCCGGAGCGCAGATGCCGCTGCAGAGCGCCTGCGCTCGCTTCATGTCCGCATGCAGACGGCAGTGGATAAGGTGAACTCGATTGGCGAGGCTGATGCTGCAACGCAGAATTTATTCATGACCAAGCTGCTGCCGATGCTTTTTGTGAATGCTGCGCGTACGCAGGCTGCTTTTGAACGCATCCGCCAGAATAATTATTACGGCAGCGAGAAGCTGCGCCACTTCATGGAAGATGTGCTTGAGCCGCAGGCTTAAGCGTTGAGTGATGGACTGCAGGCGGGCGCGTAAGCGGGATTATGCTTCCACGCAGAGCAGTTCACGGGCGTGGGCCTCGGCAGTGGGGCCGCTGGCGCCCAGCATGCGGACCAGTTCGGCAATGCGGGCGGACTCATCTACCTCCACCAGGCGGGAGACGGTGCGTCCTTCCGCATTCTGCCCTTTGGAAATGAGGTAGTGGTGGTCTGCCAGGGCTGCCACCTGCGGGAAGTGGGTGATGGAGATGACCTGGTGCTCCCGCCCCAGCTCCCGCATTTTCATGCCCACGGCTCGGGCGATTTCGCCGCCCACGTTGGCGTCAATTTCATCGAAGATGAGCAGGGGGGTGTCGTCCTGTTTCGCAAGGGCGCTTTTGAGGGCGAGCATGACGCGTGCCAACTCACCGCTGGAGGCAATGAGCCGCAGCGGCTTCTGAGGTTCGCCCGGGTTCGGGCCAAAAAGGAATTCGACTTCTTCCATCCCCTGCGGGCCGGGTTCGGGCAGGGGGGTGAGCTGCGCGGTGAAGAGTGATTGCCGGAATCCCAGGTGGCGTGCGTGCGTGAGGAAGTCTTCCTCCAGTTGCGGAGCGGCAGCGGCACGGGCGGCGGAGAGCGCCTTGCCGGCTTCGCGCACGGCGGCGTGGCAGCGTTGCTCTTCTGCCAGCAGCTCTTCGAGCCGTTGTTCCCGGTTGCCGATGGCATCGAGCTTCGCGCGGCAGGCTTCCAGATGCTCGCAGATGGCTTCGAAATCGGTGCCGTACTTGCGTTTCAGATTATCCAGCAGGGAAATGCGGTTTTCAAGCTCTGCCAGTTCGGCGGGGTCGCATTCCAGCGTTTCGACATAATCCTGGAGGTTGGCGGCCAGGTCTTCTGCTGTGTCGATGATGCTTTCCAGCCCCTCCAGCCAGGGGGCGCAGGAGGCATCGAGGCGTTCTAAATCCCGCCCGCTGCGCACCAGCTGGTGCAGGGTGGAGAGCAGGGAGCTTTCCTCTCCATCCACCATGTGCAGCATGGGCAGGGCGGTGTCCCGCAGGCGGGAGGCATTGCGGGCTCGCTGCCAGCGGGATTCAAGCCCCGCCACTTCATCTGCGGTGAAAGCGGCACTTTCGATTTCCTCTACCTGGTGGCGCAGGAAGTCGAGCTCGCGCTCATTGGCCATTTCGCTTTCCTGCAGGGTGCGGTAGGCGGCGCGGGCATCCAGCCAGGCGCGGTAGGCTGTGTGGTAGGCGGCCAGGGCAGGGGCGTCTTCTGCAAAGGCATCCAGCAGGCAGAGCTGGCGCTCCTGCGAGGTGAGAGAGCGGTGCTCCTCCGGGTGGTGCATATCGACCAGCCCGGCGCCTATGCGTTTGAGCAGCTGCAGCGTGACGGGGCTGCTGTTGATGAACTGGCGGTTGCCGGTGGTGGTGACTACGCGGCGGATGATGAGCAGGCCGTCCTCGCAAGGCGGAACACCGCTTTCCTCCAGCAGCGCATTCAGGGCGGTGGCGCTGCGCAGCTGGAACATGGCTTCGATGCTGCACTGGGTTTCCCCGCTGCGGATGAGGCTTTTATCGGCGCGCTCGCCGAGCGCCAGTGAGATACCGCCCATGATGACGGATTTGCCTGCCCCGGTTTCACCAGTGATGCCCAGGAAACCCGCGTGGGGTTCCCAGGTGAGTTCGTCTACCAGGGCCAGATTCCGTATCTTGAGCAGGGAAAGCATAATTTATCTTTGCGTTCTGCGGGGGATTATGCCATAATGCGCGCGGAAATCCAAACCAAAATCAGATGCTGAACGTACTTTTCCTTGGCAGCGGTACCTCCACCGGGGTGCCCGTGATTGGCTGCGGCTGTGAAGTCTGCCGCTCGACCAACCCGCGCAACAAACGCTGGCGGTCATCGCTTCTGGTGCGTTCTGCCACCACCACGCTGCTGGTGGATTCCTGCCCGGATCTGCGAGCCCAGGCTCTGCTGCATAACCTGACGGCTGTTGATGCGGTGCTGTATACGCATGAGCACCTGGACCACACTGCTGGGTTTGATGAGATGCGGGCGTTCTGCTGGCGGCGCACGGACAGATTGCCTCTGTATGCCGGCAGCAGGTGTCTGGCGCATCTCAAGCGCATGTTCGGCTGGGCATTTGATGAAAAGAATACCTACCAGGGCTATATCCGCCCCGCGGCGCATGACCACGCCGGACAGCCGTTTGTGGTAGGGGATATTGAGGTGACTCCCGTGCCGGTGGTGCATGCCACAGTGGAAACATTCGGCTATGTGTTCCGCAGCGGCGGCAGGAGTTTCGGTTATATTCCGGATATTCAGGAATTGCCTGCGGCCTCCGAACCGTTGCTGATGCATCTGGATGCACTGGCGATGGACGGCTTGCGCTACCGCCCGCACCGCACGCATTTCTGCGTGGATGATACTGTGGCCGCCATGCAGCGGCTGCAGCCCCGCCGCGGTTATGTGACCCACGTGGGGCATGAGGTGGAATACGACTCGCTGCGCGCTTATCTGCCGGATTTCATGGAGCCGGCTTATGATGGCTTGCAGCTTGTATTGGATTGAACAGCAGTGAGTTCCCGGCGGAAAACGTGACCGGGTGTTCGCTTTTGGATGACAATGGTGGTGGTTTGTGCTCTAATGGGCACCGGCAAGAGCACCCGGCTGCCCCAATTCCGGATTCCCGGAACGGCAGCCCACCGGCGCCGCGCGGCCCCGACCCCACACCTGCTGGGCAATCCAACGCAGCCGATTTGCCATATCAACAACTAACCCGATTCATAACAATTATGGCAGATATTGAAAACAACTACCAGATTAAGTATTCCGAGAAGTGGGGCAGCTACCTGCAGCAGGAGGTCTCGCGTCTCGATAAGTATGTGACCGTTGAGTCCGGTCTTTCCGGCAAGATGGTGGCATTTGACCAGTACGGCCTGCTCGCGTTCGATGAAAAGACCGGGCGCATGCAGAGTACCGCTCTTTCGGAAGCCCCCACGAAACGCCGCGTGATTCATCCCAAGATTTTCACCAAGGCCATCGGCTTTGATGAATTCGACGCCAAGAAGCTGGCCAATATCGATGTGCCGGTGAGCAAGACGATTGAAAGTCTGCGCGCCGCCGCGGGCCGCTGCATGGATAAGGTGATGATTGATGCCTTCCTGGGTGCCAACTACATCGGTGAGAATGGCACGGAAACCGTGAACCTGCCATCGGAGCAGATTATTGCCGAGGACTTTGTGGAAAGCGGCAGCGCCGTGGAAAGTAACCTGACCGTGGGCAAGCTGCGCCGCGCTCTCACCATTCTGCAGAAGAATGAGGCCTGGAGCGATGAACGCCGCGCCTATGGCGATGAGCTGGTGCTGGCCTGCTCCAGCAGCCAGATTAATTCCCTGCTGCAGCAGCAGGAGGTCTCCAGCTTCGATTACAACGCCGTGCGGGCGCTGGCTGAAGGCCGCCTGGATACTTTCCTCGGTTTCCGTATCATCCGTACGGAGCAGCTGCCGGTGGATGGCCTGGGTGTGCGCTCATGCCTGGCCTGGGTGAAGAGTCGTGCCCAGTTCGGTATCTGGGATGACTTTAAGGTGAAGCTCTCTGTGCGTGATGACCTGGATGAAACGCTCCAGATACGCGCCAAGTTTGCCTGCGGCGCCACCCGCCTGCAGGAAGAGGGCTTCGTGAAGATTCTCTGCGCGGAATAAGCGCGGAAGTATAGGAGAACAGGGAGATAGAAAGGGGCCCCGGCGGAGAAATCCGCCGGGGTTAATTCATTTCAGGCTTGCCAAAGTGTTTGCGGGGAGTTAAACTAACTAAGTACAACTGTACTCTAATTTTTATTCATTATTATGAAACCGACACTTCTTGTTCTCGCAGCAGGTATGGGCAGCCGTTACGGTGGCCTCAAACAGCTTGACCCCATGGGCCCCAACGGTGAAGTTATTCTTGACTACTCTGTGTACGACGCTATCCGCGCTGGCTTCGGTAAGGTTGTATTCATCATCCGTAAGGATTTTGAGGATGTATTCAAGGCTCAGGTCGGTGCCCGTTTTGCCGACAAGATTGAGGTGGACTACGCTTTCCAGGCCCTCGAGGACCTGCCCGAGGGTTACAGCGTTCCCGAAGGCCGCGTGAAGCCCTGGGGTACTGCCCACGCTCTGCTGGCTGCCCGCGATGTGGTGAAGGAACCCTTCGGCGTGGTGAATGCAGATGACTTCTACGGTGCTGATGCTTTCCAGAAGGCTGCTGAATTCCTGACCGCCACTCCCGCAGCTGATGGCAAGGAACACTACGGCATGATTGGTTATCCCCTCAAGAATACCCTCAGCGACCACGGTGATGTGAACCGCGGTATCTGCGGTATTAAGGATGGTTACCTCGACAGCGTTGAGGAATACACCAAGATTAAGATGGAAGAAGATGGCGTATGCCGCGGCGACAGCCTGAGCGGCGAGCGCAACCCCGTTGACCCCGAGGAGCTTGTTTCCATGAACTTCTGGGTGTTCCCCGCCAGCTTTATCGACCAGATCAAAGACCACTTCACCCGCTTCCTGGCTGCACACGGCAGCGAGCTGAAGAGCGAATGCTACATCCCCACGGTGGTGGACGAACTCATCCACAACGGTAAGGCTGATTGCAGCGTCATCAAGACCACGGCCAACTGGCTTGGCGTGACCTATCCCAGCGACAAGCCTGCTGTGGTGGAGAGCATTGCCAAGCTTGTGGAGGACGGTGTGTACCCCGCTAAACTCGGTTAAGCCATGTTCGACCTTCAGAAAATCGCTGGTCTGTTCGATATCCGCGCAGACTATGTGTTTGGTGAACCCTATGGGTCCGGTCACATCAACGATACTTTCCGTATCGAGGTGGAGCAGGCCGGTATCCGCGTGCGCTATATTCTGCAGCGCGTGAACAGCAACGTGTTCCGCCAGCCCATCGGACTGATGGAAAACGTGAAGCGCGTGACGGATGAAGCCCTGCGCGTCCTCCTTGAGGAAGGCTGCAAGGAAGCCTACCGCCGCACCCTCACCATCATTCCCGCCAAGGACGGCAAGCCCTATGCGCAGGATGAGGAAGGCAACGTATGGCGCGTGTATCCCTTCATCGAGCGTGCCCGCACCTTCGATATGATTGAGAACCCCGGCCAGTGCGTCGAGGTAGCCCGCGCTTTCGGTAACTTCCAGAAGCTGGGTGCCAATCTTCCCGGTGCTCCGCTCTTTGAGACCATCCCTGATTTCCACAACACCACCAAGCGCTTCCAGAAGTTCCAGCAGGCCATTGCCGCTGACCCCCTGGGCCGCGCCAAGGATGTGCAGAAGGAAATCGACTGGTACCTCTCCCGTGAGGCAGATTGCCACAAGGTGGTGAACTACCTTGCCAGCGGTGAGCTGCCCCTCCGCGTCACCCACAACGACACCAAGCTCAACAACGTGATGCTGGACGATGTGACCGGCGAGGGTATCTGCGTGATTGACCTGGACACCACCATGCCCGGTTCCGCTCTGTATGACTTCGGTGATATGATCCTCACCTCCACCTCTCCCGCTGCTGAGGATGAGAAGGATCTCTCCCTGGTCACCATGCGCATGGAGTACTTCGAGGCTCTGGCCAAGGGTTACTGCGAGGCTGCTACCTTCCTCACCCCGCTTGAGAAGGAGCTGCTTCCGTTCTCCGGTAAGCTCCTCACCATGGAGTGCGGTATGCGCTTCTTGACCGACTACCTCGAGGGCGACACCTACTTCAAGATCAAGCGCCCCGAGCACAACCTCGACCGCACCCGCACCCAGATGGCCCTTGTGGAATCCATCGAGGCGCAGATGGACGAGATGATGAAGGTTGTGGCCAAGTACTGAGCTTTGCGATAACTTCGTATCAAGCCCTGCCTGTGCCGATGATGCCGGGCAGGGCTTTTTTCTTGGCACATGATAGATACCTTTCCACTTACCGGTGAGCCGCTGAGGGGAATCTGGAGCATTGAATACCGCAACCCGGAATACGATGGGCCGGAGACCCTCAAGGGGTACTACATTGGTCTGGGCGGGCGCGTGTTTGAAACTCGTGTGCTGAATTGCCCGGAGGGGCAGGCCCTGGTCTGTGTGGCCAGCCTGCCGGCTGACGCGGTGGAAGTGGCGATTCCTGATTTGTTGCAGGGGCAACCGCTGCATGCTGTCCGCCTGGCGTATCCGGATGAAATGGAGGAGCTGGCGATAGTGCTGGATTTCGGTCAGGAGCTTTACCTGCAATTCTACCCGCTCAGCGCGGTGTATCCCGCCGCAGAAATGAGACTGGGGGAGTATGCCGGGGAGGTCGCATTGGCGCTGAAGCTGGGCGGACGCTTTCCGGAATCTGTGACTTTGCCGGCAGAAACGAAAAATTACTACCGCCGTAATACCAGGCTGCAGCAAGTGGGGATAGCACTGGTTGTCGCCAGCCTGGTGGGCGGGTTTTTCGTGGATAGAGAGTTGTCGTTGCTTGTGTTGGGGGTAGGAATTGCAGCATACTTCATCGGTACTCTGCTGAACTTGCGAAAGCTTGTGTGTCCCTGGTGTGGCATGCGACAGATGCGCAGCAACGGACAAACCGAGGGCGGTATGTTCTGCGAAAACTGCCAGAACATATCCCGCCTGAACGATTAGCATCCAGATTCTGAGCTGGTTAATGTGATTGATATGCAGGGCGCCTTGCCTCGTAAAAATAAGGGATAAAGTCCCGCAAAGTGACTAAAAATTAGCGGAAGTCAAAATAAGCGCTTGCCAGAAGAGGAATTATGACTATAATACCCGCTCACTTACCAAAGTGCGTATGAGTAATAACTTAGCTGAAAGAGCTCTTCAATACCACGAGCAGCCGCGTCCCGGCAAACTGGAAGTGCTGCCGTGCAAGTCCTGTTTTACCATCGACGACCTGACTCTGGCCTATTCTCCCGGCGTGGCAGTGCCCTGCATGGAGATTGCGAACGATACCTCCCTGTCTGGTCGCTACACCAACCGCAGCAACCTGGTGGGTGTTATCAGTAACGGCACGGCTGTGCTGGGCCTCGGCAACATCGGTGCCCATGCCTCCAAGCCCGTGATGGAGGGTAAAGGCCTCCTTTTCAAGATTTACGCCGACGTGGACGTCTTTGATATCGAGCTCGATATCAAGAAGCCCGAAACGCTGATTGAAGTCATCAAGACCATGGAGCCCACCTTCGGTGCTATCAACCTGGAGGATATCAAGGCTCCCGAGTGCTTTGTGGTGGAGCAGCGCCTGCGCGAGGAAATGAACATCCCCGTGTTCCACGATGACCAGCATGGCACCGCCGTTATCTCCGGCGCCGCCCTGCTGAATGCCGCCCACCTCACCGGCCGCCTGCTGCAGGATATGCGCTGCGTGGTCTGCGGTGCCGGTGCCGCCGGTATTGCCTGCGCCAAGTTCTACATGGCCCTCGGTATCCGCCGTGAAAATATCTTCATGTTTGACTCCAAGGGTCTCATCCATACTGGCCGCCTGGATCTGCATCCCACCAAGGCCATGTTTGCCCAGAGTGAGGACTGCACGCTGGAGGTTGCCCTGACAGGGGCTGATATCTTCCTGGGCCTTTCCAAGAAGGGCCTCCTCAAGCCCGAGATGGTGAAGAGCATGGCTCCCAACCCCATCATCTTTGCTTGCGCCAACCCCGACCCCGAAATCACTTACGATGAAGCCAAGGCTGCCCGCCCGGACTGCATCATGGGTTCCGGCCGCAGCGACTGGCCGAACCAGGTGAACAACGTGAGCTGCTTCCCCTACAGGTTCCGCGCCGCCCTCGATATGGAGGCCACCAGCATCAGCGAGGCCATGAAGATTGCCGCCGCCCGAGCTCTGGCAGATCTCGCCCGTCAGCCCGTGCCCGCCGAAGTGGTGGAAGCCAACGGTGGCGTGCCGCTGGAATTCGGCCGCGACTACGTGATTCCGAAGCCCTTCGACCCGCGCATGATTGAGTACCTTTGCCCCGCTATTGCTGAGGCTGCCGTGCTCTCCGGCGTGGCCCGCCGCCCGCTCCCTGAGCGTGAGGCCTACACCGCCGAGCTCAAGGCCCGCGTGGCCAAGGTGCACGAGCGCACTCACGCCCTGGTGGATAGTTACAAGGCGTAACCGCAATTCAATGCTTTTTCCCGA
>JAFNWZ010000285.1 GCA_017379255.1 Akkermansia sp.
CGATCTTGCTCTCCTGGTCTGAGGAGACGGTATTGACCCCGGCTCCTGCGCCAAGCAGAATTTCAGCCATTTTCAGA
Organism: Akkermansia sp.; assembly: GCA_017379255.1. GTDB lineage: Bacteria > Verrucomicrobiota > Verrucomicrobiia > Verrucomicrobiales > Akkermansiaceae > Akkermansia. The sequence continues at coordinate 78 of JAFNWZ010000285.1, forward strand.
TCCCCTTTTGAAGCAGCATACCACAGGGCTGTCCTATTCCAGTTATCTGCCAGCTGCACATCGGCACCGGCACGGAGAAGCTCTGCAACAATTTCTGTGTGCTGCTGCTTAGTGGCAGCAATCAATGCCGTTTCGCCGGATTCCCGGCGAGCGTCCAGTCGGGCGCCATCTGCCAATAAATCGCGCAGGATTTCCAGGTTGCCATCATCCGCAGCTTGAATGAGCGGCGTGCCGAGCGCGCGGTTATCAGTCATCTGGTTGACATCGGCCCCGTGTTTGAGCAACAGACGAACCGTTTCCGGGTTTTCGCTGCAGACGGCGCTCAAGAGCGGATTTTCCTTGTTCACATCAGCTTTTGCGGAGAAGAGAACCATCATTATCTCATGATTCCCCCGCTTGGCGGCTTCATTTAGCGCGGTGTCTCCCCAGCGGTCGGTTGCATTGACATCAACTCCGCAGACTATCAGGTGTTTTACCTCATTCACCCTGCCATCGCGCACAGCACTCACCAGCATATCCTGCTGGGACGGCTCCCTTTGGGCTAATTCCCTGCTTTCCTCAATCATTTTGATCAGGGCCCCGCCCAATGTGCCTTTCAGCTGGGGGAGCTCCTGCGGCTTGTTCTGCTGGCATGCAAGCAACAGGGCGGAGGTGAAGACTGGAATCAGGAGCAGTTTGTTCATGTCAGGGGGTGTGCTGGCTGTAGCGTTCGATGAGGGCGGCGGAGTCAGGCTCGCGTCCCGGAAAATCCCGAATCTGCTGCATGGCTGGAATGCAGCTCAGCCCAGGCTGCGGGGGCAATCAGGGAACAGATGGCAGAAAGGCAAAGGCTGAGATGCTTTGCCGATTCATCATGCACTGCATTATAGCAGATTAACTGCATGATTCAAGTATCTTATCGGATACGCCAGAATGCGCGTGTTACGCGGAAGATGAGGTAACACACTGCAGCGGGTATTGCCAGAAACGGAGTAAGCAGGAGCAGCACCAGTCCCAGCGCGGCCCAGCAGTACATAAAACGGAAATGCAGGGGGTAATGCGCCATGACTGTATCCCATGACATGCGAGAGGAGAAAAGCCCTCCCTTGTTGCGACTGTAATCCTCCAGCAGCAGTAGGCCGTTGCCGCATACCACAAAATCCATCCATCCGTGGTCGCTCCAGCTTCCATACCGCCACGGGGCTGGCAATTCATATTGATTCAGCAGCTCATCCATGGGGTAGCGGCATCTGCCCTTATCTGATGTTTTTCCGAAACGGCTGAGGTTTTCAGCAGACGGACGAACGATGAAAACACGCGTGTACGCCGTTGCTTCATCCTGATGGTAGGGATGATTCCAGCGCATGCGGCTGATGATGATTTGCTCAGGTGCTCCCCAGTCTTCGTAATTCCAATCGCGGTCGGGCATCAGGTAGTACAGGGGCAAGCCTGCCACCAGCGCGAGCCACAGGATGCGCAGCCCTCGCTTTATCTTTGCTCCTCTGCTGATGGTGGTGGCCATGGGGTCAGTTCTGCTGGCGGCGTTTCACCAGCTGGTGTACAAAATAGAGCGGCAAGCCGAAGATGAGGATGAGGAGAAGGGGGGTGAACACGTAGAGATACAGGCGCAGGTAGAGCGTGCAGGTCTTATCCCCGGCATCTGCACCCAGCTTCCACCAATGGTAGGTGGCGGTGGGATTCCAGGTGAGGGAGGAGGTGGGGGCAAGATGCAGCAGACCGCGGCGCGCCATAGCGGCGGGGTAGCCGCGGTTGCTGGCGGTGATGTAGTATTCATCCGCCAGGACACCTTCGCCCACGCTGTCATAGTAGCGTCCCAGTTCGTAGGGAGCAAAGGGGCTCTCGAGCACGGAATCGGCATATTGCAGAATCTTGAGTCCTTCAGCCGGGTCTGCTTCCACTCCCTCGCCGAAAATGAGCATGGAGCCGGCTTTTACGGCGGCATCAGCGTGTCCCTGCTGGGCAGCAGCGCGGTAGGCTGACAGCGCTTCCTCCGGCTTGCCAGCCTCCTGCAGCAGCCAGGCGTGGTGGTAAAGGGCGGCCGGCACCTGGGCTGCCACGGCCTGGGCCAGGTATTGCTGGCCTTTGGCTTCATCTTTGGGAATGCCTTTGCCTTTCAGGTAGGCATCTGCCGCCACATAGGCCATCTGGGCGTCCTTGCCCTGGGTGGCCAGCTGTTCGGCGTAGGTGAGGGCCCTGGCTTCATCTGCGGCGGTGCCAAGCCCCTTGGTGTAGACCTTGAACAGCTGGTAAGCGGCGGGTAGGATGCCTGCGGCGGCGGCTTTTTCCAGATTGGCTATGCCTGCGGCAGTGTTTTGGGGGCAGCCCAGGGCATTGAGTTCCATGAACCCTTGCCAGTAGAGGGCTTCATTATCCCCGCCGGCAGCCATAGCAGTGTAGGCCTCATAGGCTTTGGCGTAGGCAGATTTTGCGGCCTCAGGGCTGTTTTGTTTCGTGTATAAATCGCCCAGGATATAGGCGGCGGAGGGTTCGCCCGCCGCAGAGAGCCGGTTGAACCAGTCGATGCTGCGCTGCGCATCGGCGGGGATGACCTCATCTCCGGTCATGAACAGGCGCGCGAGCATCCACATGGCTTTCTGGTCGCCTGCATTGGCCTTTTCGGTAAGATTGGCGATGAGTTTATCAGCCCAGGCTGCAGCCTGCCCGCTGTGTCCTTTGAGCGCATAGCGCAGGTAGAGCTGGCGCTGGGAATAGGCATCTCCTTTCTCAGCCTCGGTTTTGAGCTGTGCTACGCTGTTTTCCATGCGTTCATCGGCGCAGGAAAGGTTGTCTGCTGCCAGCAGGGGCAGGGCAAGCAGGGCTGCGAGAATCCAGGTGTGTTTCATGGTGGGTATGATATGGGAGACAGAGGGCTGGGCTTTTGTGTTGAATGAAAAACCGGTGCTGACCTGGTAAAATCAGCACCGGTGGTGAGGGGATATGGCTTACTCGCCGCGGCGGAATCCGCCGAACTTGCGGCCACCACCGTTGCGGTTGAACGGCTTGCGGTTGCCGAAGGACTTGCGCTCGCCATCGAAGGAGCGGCGCTCACCGAAAGGTTTGCGGTCGCGGTCGCCGAAGGAGCGGCGCTCGCCGAAGGGCTTGCGGTCGCGGTCACCGAAGGACTTGCGGTCGCCGAAAGGCTTACGCTCGCCATCGAAAGAGCGGCGCTCGCCGAAGGGCTTGCGGTCGCGGTCGCCGAAGGAGCGGCGCTCGCCAAAGGGCTTGCGGTCGCGGTCGCCGAAGGAACGGCGCTCGCCGAAGGGCTTGCGGTCGTGGTCACCGAAGGAACGGCGCTCGCCGAAGGGCTTGCGCTCACGGTCGCCGAAGGAACGGCGCTCGCCAAAGGGCTTGCGCTCACGATCACCGAAGGAACGGCGCTCTCCGAAGCCGCGGGAGTCTTCGCGGTGGTTGCGCGGGGCGCGGCCGAAGGGGCGGCGGCTGTCTTCGCGCTCGGGCTCATAAGCCTCACCCTCGGTGAACTTGGTGGCAATGCCCAGGGCTTCTTCCTCTGTCTCGAAGTCAGCGGGGTTGAAGACGTAGTTGTCATCGTCATCTTCCTCTGCCTGCTTGCCGGCAGCCGGAGTGGGACGCGGTTTGAACACCTGCTTGGCGCCCATCAGGCCCTTGCGGCGGCGCGGGTTGGTGCCGGCCTGTTCAATCTGCTCGGCAGTCATGAGCTGGCAGTGGCCGGGTTCGAGGTCTCCGCCCCAGAGGGAACCGATGCGCACGCGCACCAGCTTCTTGACGCGGAGACCGAGGCAGGCAAACATCTGGCGCACCTGGCGTTTCAGTCCCTGTTCCAGCACCACGCAGGCGCGGCGGGCAGAGAGGCGGGAAACATACTTGGCCTTGGCCTGTCCCTCGGGGATGCGAACCCCCTTGAGCAGCTGGATGAGCACGCTGCTGTCGAAAGCCTGGTCAAGCGTGACCCAGTATTCCTTTTCCACACCGCCACTGGGGTGGGCAAGGTTCTGGCACATGCTGCCGTTGTTGGTGAAAATGAGCAGACCCTCGCTATCGGCATCCAGTCGCCCCACATAGTTGGCGTGGCGGTACTTGGCGGGAAGCAGGTCGTATACGGTGCCGATGGCCCCCTGGGCATCGCGGCTGCACACATAACCGCGGGGTTTGTTGAGCAGGATGACCACTTCCTCCTGCGGAACGGCGCGGCGGCCATCCACTTTCACGAAGTCGGTCGGCATGACCCGCAGACCAGGCGTGTCTACGGCTTTGCCATTCACCTCCACACGGCCTTCGGCAATGAGGCGGTCGGCAGAGCGGCGGCTTTCGTAGCCGCACATGGCCAGAAACTTGTTCAGGCGTACGCTGCCTTCGGGGGCAGCAGGGTAGCCATTATCTTGAGACATAGCAAAAATTGAAAATACAGGTGATGAAAGAAGCCCCGCGGTCGCCACAACCGGGGGCTCCAGAAAATGTGAGTACCCTCTCGTGAGGGGCTGAATCAGGCCTCGAACTTGGTCTTGGGCAGGCCGATGGGGCTCTGACCTTCCTTCCACTGGCCGCGTTCCTTCATGAGCTTCACGCGCTCGAAACGCTTGAGAACAGAACGCTTGCCGCCGACGGTACCAGTAGCCTTGAGTGTGGAGTGCTTAGACATATTTTTGTGTTTGGTAAAGGTTAGCTCCGCATCACTGCGGAAATGTGGTCGCTTCTTATACAGCAGAACCCGCTGAATTGCAAGCCAAATTTCTGACTTTTTTATTTTGTGACCAATTTTTAAACAAAAGAAACGAGTCAGAGCGCCTGATTGGTAGAGGTGAGTACGTCACATACTGCGAATACGCTTGACGCACCCTGCCTGTATGGAGTACCATGTGGGCGAACCCCGGAATAATAGACAACATTCCATAAGTATATGAACAAGAAATACATCCTTACAGCGTTGGTAGCTGGCTGCGCCATGCTTACCTCCTCCTGCTCCACGATGGTGAATGGCAACAACGTGTCTGCCAACAAGGTGGGTTACGGTGCTCAGGCCTTCCCGGCCACGGTTGTGGCTGCCAAGAATGTGAACATTGAAACCACCAGCACGGCCAAGAACCTTGGCACGGGCGTGGGTGCTGTGCTTGGTGCTGGCGCTGGCCAGATGCTGGGCGGTGGTTCCGGCCGCATCGTATCCGCTGCTGGTTTCGGTGTGCTGGGTGCCCTGACGGGACGCTACCTGACGGATGCTGCCGGCAACACGCAGGGTCAGTCCCTGACGGTGAAGATTGACGGCTCCGGCCAGCTCTACTCTGTGGTGCAGCCTGTGTCTGAACAGGTGGGCTACATCCCCGTGGGTACTCACGGTCTGTACTACCACGGCACGAACAATTCCCGTTTCGAACCCGATGGCACTTATTAAGCCCCGGTTCATTTCCTGAATTGAAACAAACCACCCCGCCAGTTCTGCTGGCGGGGTGGTTTGTTTCAGAAGAACAGGGGATTGAATCCGCTTTTTTCCAGAATTAGTATTTTGAATGTGTTGTAATCATCGCACGAGCTGATGCTGTATCCATGGTTGCCGAAGATGAGCTCAGGGGCTTTATACAGCACGGGGGTGCGGGTGTTCTTTTCGTGC
>JAFNWZ010000286.1 GCA_017379255.1 Akkermansia sp.
ACAGCGTGCTTGGAGAGGTCATCGTACACGATGAGGGCATCCTGGCCCTGATCCATGAAGTATTCACCCATGGCGCAGCCGGCGTAGGGGGCAAGGTACTGCATGGCGGCGCTGTCGGAGGCGGAGGCCACCACCACGATGCTGTATTCCATGGCGCCGGCTTCCTCCAGCTTGGCCACCAGGCGGGAGACGGTGGCGCGCTTCTGACCCACGGCCACGTAGATGCTGTAGAGCGGGCGGTGGCCCGGCAGCTTGCCCTGTTCGGCCAGCTTGTTCTGCTGGGCCTGGGCAATCATGGTATCGGTGGCAATGGTGGTCTTGCCGGTGGAGCGGTCGCCGATGATGAGCTCACGCTGGCCGCGGCCGATGGGAATCATGGCATCAATGGGCAGAATACCGGTCTGTACCGGCTGGTTCACACCCTGACGGGAGATGATGCCCGAGGCAATCTTTTCCACGGGGTAATAGGTAGTGGCCTGAATCGGTCCCTTGCCATCCAGCGGGTTACCCAGGGTATCCACTACGCGGCCGAGCAGGCCGGGACCCACCGGTACCTGGAGCAGACGGCCGGTGGTCTTGCAGGTATCGCCTTCCTTCAGGGAAGTGGCATTGCCGATAAGCACGGCACCCACTTCATGCTCTTCCAGGTTCATGGCGAGGCCCATCACGCCGCCGGGAAATTCAATCATCTCATTGAGCATGGCGTTGCTCAGGCCTTCAATGTGGGCCACGCCGTCGCCGATGGCTTTGATGGTGCCCACATTCTCGCTGATGGAGGCGGTGGAGATGTTGCGAATCTGTGCTTCGAGTTCTTGTACGATGTTGCTCATACCGTGGTGTGTTTAGAGAGTTTTGGTAAGTTGTTCAATGCGGGTGCGGACAGAGGCATCCGTCACATTATCGCCCACCTTCACGGTGAGCCCTGCAATAAGGGAGGAATCCACCTGCCATTCGTAATTCAAACCGGCTTTGCGGGCGTTAAGTCTGGCGGTGATGGCGGCCTGTTCTGCCTCGGTCAGCGGCACGGCGCTGGTGATGGTGGCGGTGTGGGCGGCCTGTTCCAGCCGCACCAGTCCGGTGAATGCCGTGAGCAGTGCCAGGTAGTTGCGCGGTTTCTCCGCTGCAATCTTATCTGCCACCAGGCGCACCGTGGCTTCATTCATCAGCCCGTCAGCCCCGATGCAGAGCCGCATGAGGCGGCGCGCCTGGGCTTGTACTTCTTTGCTTATCTTCATGGCTGATTACAGGGATTTGATAGCTTCTGCGTTGATGGCGCGGTGGTCGGCATCGCTCAGTACCTTGCCGGTCACGCGGGATGTGGCTTCTGCCACCAGGCGGGCAAACTCACCCTTCAGGGCGTCTTTTTCGCGCTGGGTATCCATGGCGGCCTGCTTGTGGGCGTTTTCGATGACGGTCTGGGCCTCGGCACTGGCTTTGGCGGAAAGCTCGGCCTGCAGGCGGGCGGCTGTTTCGCGGGCCTGTTCCACTTCCTTCTTGCCGGATTCGCGGGCTTCGTCCAGAAGTTTCTCGCTGGTCAGCTTCACGTCTGCCAGTTCCTGCTGGCTGCGGGCGTGCATATCTTCGCCCTCCTGGATGCGCTGGCGGCGTTCCTCCAGCTGCTTGAAGATGGGTTTGATGCCGAAGCAGACCACAATGGCAGCCAGAATGCAGAAAGCGATGAGGTGCGCAATGAACGCATCGGTATGCAGACCGAAGTTGGTGACCAGGTCCTGAATATCAGCGGCTAGAATCGGGTTGAACATGGCTGTGAGATGATTAAGTTAAACGGATGATTTTTTTTGAAGAGGGGGAAAGGGGAAGGGGCATGCCGTTGTTTTGAATGGCCCGGCATGCCCGCGGGCGTAGCATTGCTTAGCCCATGAAGATGGCCACGAAGGCCACACCTTCCACAAGGGCGGCCAGAATGATGGAGATGGTCAGCACCTGACCGGAAGCACCGGGGTTGCGGCCGGTGGATTCAGCGGCCTTCATGCCGATAAGACCAATGCCGAGACCGGCACCGAGAACGGCCAGGCCGGACTTGATGGCGGCGGTGGCAAGAGCGGGAATCATCATGATTGTTGTTTTTTCTATTGTTTGTTGTTTATTGGGAAAACCCGCAGCCTCACGGTTTGCTACATGATCAACTGCGGGAAGATTTTTCATCAGTGGGCGTGTTCTTCATCGCCCCCTACCTGGGTCTTCAGGAAGATGGCGGTGAGCATCAGGAACACCAGAGCCTGCACAAAGCCTACCAGAATTTCCAGGCACATGAAGGGCAGCATGGCGGCGGCATTGCCCAGAATACTGCCGCTCACAATGCTCATCTGCTCCAGAATGGCCTCGCCGGCGTAGATGTTGCCGAATAGACGGGCGGCAAGTGCCACCGGACGGATGGCGATGGAAAGTAGTTCAATGAGCCCCACGAAGAAGAACACGGGCAGCAGCAGGTTCTTGAGCAGACCTTTCAAACCTCCCTTGGGCCCGAAGATATGCCCCAGGAAATGCTTGATGCCTTGTTCCTTGATGCTCCAGAAAAACCAGAGCAGGGTGTAGAACAGACCCAGGAAGAGCGTGACGTTCAGGTCGGCATTGGCACCGCGGAAAATGGGGTGGCCGTGGTAGGTGATTTCGCCCACGCCGGGAATGAGCCCCATGTAGTTGCTGGTCAGGATGAGCAGGAATACCGTGGCAAAGTACCAGATGTACTTGCTGGCCAGCTTTTTGCCGATGAGCCCTTCCACAAAGTTGTACAACAATTCGAACACCCACTCCACAAAGTTCTGAAGACCGCCCGGCACGCTCTGCATCTTGCGCGTGGCGAGACGCAGAATAATGGTGAGCAGCACCACGGCAATGGTCATCATGACCATGGAGTTCGTGATGGGCAGTGAATGCCCCGGCCAGAAAGGTAAATCAATGTTCCAAAGCACCGGAGCATCGGTAGAGAGACCATGGTGGCCGCCTTCCTCAGAGGCATGTGCCGCGCCGCTCATCAGAGCCATCAGACCAAGATTGATTTTAGAAAGGAGAGATTTCATCGCAATTATGCTTAGATTACCATTTTCCTTTGCGGAGTCAAGGAGAAAAAAGTGTTATGAAACGCCTTATCTGAAATGCAGGAAGCCCGAGGCGTTTACCTCGGGCTTCCAGAGCATCCCCACGCGGATTCGAACCGCGGTTCTATGACTGAGAATCATATGTCCTAACCCCTAGACGATGGGGACATGTAGTACGCGGATCGGGACTCGAACCCGAGACCAATAGATTAAAAGTCTACTGCTCTACCAACTGAGCTATCCGCGCACTGGTGCCGCCGGAACGGCGAGGCGGATATTACATGTTACTCCGGCCAAAGTCAAGCATAAATCTGCAAGTAATCGGAAAAACATGGACAAATGCGTGACAGCGTGCTATACACAGGACATGCCGCTACGCCGATTCGTGTTGATTCTGATGACTCCTCTGCTCACGGGGGCGGGGGCAGGGGCGTCTCCTTCTCCGGTGACCCGGGCGGATGTGGAAAGCATGTACGAGCAGGCCCGCGCCATGCTCGAGGACCGCTCCATTCAGAATGTGGAGAGTGTGCCTCTTTTGCTGGAGACTTGTGTGCGTGAATTGCATCCGGAGGCAAACCGCCTGCTGATGGATGTGTTTGAGGGGAAGTTCCGCGGGTTGAAAGCAAACCCGGAACAGGCAAACCGGCTTGCCCGGGGGCTGGCAGAATCCGCCAAATTGGACCGCATGAAGTCAGAGTACAGGGATTTGCGTACCGATGCCATGTTCCGCCTGGCGCTTTATCTGGAAAAGGGCTATGGCTGCAAAGAGGATAAGACAGAGGCCTGCCACTGGATGCAGCATGCGGCAGAGCGAGGAATGCCCGAGGCCCGCGCGGAATATGCCCGGTATCTGATGCTGGGAACCGGTGTGCAGCGCGACCCCGGAAAAGCCTGGGATTTGCTTCATACGCTGGCGCTCAAGCACCCGGAGACGCGGAATGTGTTCTTTTACATGGGGTATATGTGTGCGCAGGGCATCGGGATGCCGCGGCATTCCCGGAAAGCTTTTGAACTTTTCCGCATGGGGGCAAAGATGAAGGATGCCCGTTGCCTGAATAACCTGGGTTCCATGTTTGAAAAAGGATACCCCGCGCCGCGTAATCCGGAATATGCTTACCAGTTATACCGCATGGCGGCCAACCTGGGCAACCGGGAGGCTTCTGCCAATATGCAGCGCCTGGCTTTCAAGGAGGGAATCCGCGCCAGCAGCCTCAGCTCTACGCCCATCCGCACGCGCGTTGATAACGCAACGCTGCATTTGATCCGGGCTCTGCCCGTTACTGAGGAAACGCGCGACCGCTTGCGGTACTGGCTGTTGTTGGAGAAAACATCGTCTGATTCCTGAAACTCATGCAGCACCCCATACGCCAGGCTTTGGAATATGCTGCGGCTCAGCTGGGCTTTTCCGGCGTGGGTGTGGCAGATGCCCATGCCACGCAGGATGATAAGCTGGTCCGTTTTGTGGCGGAGGGCATGCATGCTGATATGGAATGGATGGCGAGGCACGTGCCAGCCCGGCAGAATCCGGAACTGGTGCTCCCGGGGGTGA
>JAFNWZ010000287.1 GCA_017379255.1 Akkermansia sp.
AGACATCCACACCACCGAAGCACCTGAAGGCCACGCGGTATCACCCAGTACATTGGCTGCCGCATACTGGCAGCGCTCACCAGCCCAGGCCATATTCCGGCGGGCCATTTCCAACTGACCGGGCAGATCCACAATCGTGACGGATGCCTCAGGCACGGAACGCAGCAGGGTTCCGGCAAATTTGCCGGTATTGCCGCCCACATCAAAGACCCTGTCCAGTGATGCATGCTGCTGCATCAGGCGGATAGCCTGAGGAAAAAAAGCATCGGAATACAAGTGGTCAAACGCAAACCAGCTGGTTCTGGCTGGTTCCGGCAGTTGGGACAAGCCTTCATAAATGGTGCTCCATTCACCGAACACCGGCAGCCCGCTGGGGGTTCCCGTTTCCAGAGCTTCATACAGACGCTCCGCCCCAAGGTAGCACACATCGGCCACGAAATTGAAATTAGCCAGCGTCATTTCATCATTCAGCAGGCAATACCCCACATCACTGAGTGCAACATGTCCCTGAGTTTCGGTCAGAACCCCTGCGGTAACACCGGATTCCACCAGCACATCTGCCCGGTAGCGGCCATATTGCTCCACCAGTTCTGCACGGGTAGCAGACGGGCGCTCAGACAGGTAGTGCAGCAGGCCGCATTTCATCATGGCTCGCACTGCCTGAAATGCCAGCGGTGCAAAAGCTATCCTCTGGGCTGCATCCAATGCGCGCACCATTCTGGGTTCTGTCTTTCTCGTTCTTCTCCTGGGGGCTGCTTCACTCATAACCTGTGGTGGGTTTTCTAGCAGATTCCACAGGACATGTCAACCCGTTAACATGACTTACAAATAACTAGAATTGAATTGACAGTCATAAATATACGGTGGTATAAATCCGCAGCTAATTTCGTATACGATGCAAACCGATTTATCATCCAGATGGTGTCTGGTCACGGGTGCCAGCCGTGGCATAGGTGCAGCCATTGCCCGGAAACTGGCAGCAGATGGTTATTCCCTTGTTCTGCACGCCCGGAAAGGAAAGGAAGCATGCGAAGCCCTGGCGGCAGAGCTGGAATCGCAAGGGACGCAAACCCGTATTCTGTTATTTGATATATCGGACAGAGAAGCGGCTAAACAAGCACTGGAAGCCGACATGGCTGCGCATGGTGCCTATTACGGAGTAATCTGCAATGCTGGCATCACAAGCGATGCGCCTTTCCCCGCCATGAACGGAGAGCAATGGGATGCCGTGCTGCGCACGGATCTGGACTCGTTCTACAATGTTCTCTCCCCCTGCATCATGCCCATGATTCAGAAGCGCCGGGGTGGGCGCATCATCACCATTTCCTCCGTCTCTGGCGTGGCAGGCAACCGCGGCCAGGTGAACTACAGCGCAGCCAAGGCCGGTATCATCGGCGCCACCAAAGCGCTGGCACTGGAATTAGCCAAGCGCAAAATAACAGTCAACTGCATTGCGCCCGGCATCATCCAGACGGATATGATTGACGGCCTGCCGCTGGAGGAAATGCAGAAAATGGTGCCGTTGCGCCGCCTGGGTACAGCAGAAGACATCGCCGCCACCGCCGCGTTCCTGATGTCGGACGGAGCATCCTACATCACCCGCCAGGTCATTAACGTAAACGGAGGAATGATATGAGCAGACGCGTTGTCATCACCGGCATGGCCGCCATCAGCACCCTGGGGCGCACACAGGAGGAGATTTTCACCAGTCTCAAAGCTGTCCGGAATACCACCCGCCACATGGTGGAATGGGAATCCATTCAAGGGCTGCGCTCCCACCTCTTTGCAGCCATCCCCGATTACCAGCCCCCGGCAGACTTCACGCGCAAGCAGTTGCGCACCATGTCCAGCGTATCAGTCATGGCGGTGGATTGCACCCGTGAAGCCCTGCGCGATGCCGGGCTGGAGGGCTCGGAAGAGCTGCACAACGGCCGCTGCGGCGTGGCCTATGGTTCCTGCTCCGGCTCGCTGAAAGCCACCAAGGGCTGCGTGACCCTGCTGGAGGAGAACAGCACGCGGGACATGAACTCTGCCACCTACATCAAAATGATGGGGCAGACAGTCCCCGTCAACCTATCCCTCTTTTTCGGCACGCGCGGCAGACTGCTCAACAGCAGTACCGCCTGCACCTCCGGCAGCATGTCCATCGGGCTGGCCTATGAAACCATACTCATGGGCAAGCAGGACATTATGATTACCGGTGGCGCGGAAACCAGGAATGTGGTGCAGACAGCCGTTTTTGACACCCTGTTTGCCACCAGCACGCGCAATGATGCGCCGGAATCAACCCCTGCTCCATTCGACATAAACCGTGATGGCCTGGTGCTGGGAGAAGGCGCATGCACGCTGATTCTCGAAGAGCTCGAACACGCAAAAGCCCGCGGTGCCCGCATCTATGCTGAAATAGTCGGATTCGGCACGAATACTGACGGCACACACATCACTAACCCCAACGCAGCCACCATGAAAGAAGCCATGGTGGAGGCGCTCGCCCAGGCTCAGCTCCAGCCGGCAGAGATTGACTACATCAGCCTGCATGGTACGGGCACGCAGAATGGAGACATTGCCGAAAGCGAAGCCACATGCAGCGTATTCAGCACACCGATACCCGCCAGCACGCTCAAAAGCTACACTGGGCATACACTGGGCGCCTGTGGGGCACTGGAATCCATGGTCAGCATCATGATGATGCGTGAAGGATGGTTCCACCCTAACCTCAATCTGGCAGAACGAGACCCGCGCTGCCAGGGGCTGGAGCTGATTACCGGCACTGGCCGCACCATGGAAGCAGAGTACGTGATGAACAACAACTTTGCCTTCGGCGGCATCAACACCAGCCTCATCTTCCGGAAATGGTCGGAGTAAACATCCCGCTCAGCATCCTGGATGCCGCCTTCGTCGAGGGAGAAAGCCCCCGCGTCCCCAAAGGCGTGTTTCCCATGCCGCTGCCCCGCCGCCTGAGCAGCATCTGCACCGCAGCCCTGAACTGCGTAGCAGCCCTGGTCAGCCGCCAGGGAGCAGGCATTCTGCAGCTCCCGGTGGTTTATGCCAGCCGCTATGGCGAGCTGGAGCGCACACATGCATTGTTTGAGGAATGGAAGGAATACGGCGAAATGTCTCCGGCCGGCTTTTCCATTTCGGTGCATAATGCCACGGCTTCCCTGCTGGGGTTGGCCTCGCACAATCAGAACAACAGTACCACACTGGCAGCAGGTCAGCAGACCATAGGCATGGGGCTGCTGGAAGCTGCCATGTTCAGCAGAGAATCAGGCACCCCCTGCCTCATGGTATACGCTGATGGTCACCCGGATTTGAAAGCAGCCGCGCTGCTGGTGCAACACGCGGACGACAAGAGCATCCCGCTTCCCTCCTCATTCGCCGACCTTATTGAGTTATGGAACACCAGCTGCCACGAATGAGCATGTCCACGCGCCTCCGGTGCGCGCTGGCCGTCATGGATTATTTTCTTTTCGGGCTCGGCGGGCTGCTCATTTCTGCATTCCTGCTGCTGCTCCGCCCCTTTGTGCCAAAATACGAGCAGGCACTGGGCAGCAAGGTGCTGCAATATTCATGGAAACTCATGTGCCTGCTACTGCGCTGCACCTGGAACCTGAAACTGAACGCACCGGATAAAGCGCGGATGAAGCAAATCCGGTCTTCCATCATCGTAGCCAACCACCCATCACTCATTGATGTGGTCATCCTGACATCCATTATCCCGAAGTGCATGCTCATTGTGAAGCCGGGGCTTCTTCGCTGGCCATTTCTTCGCCCGATTCTCAAAAGCCTCTGCATTGTGAACGATGGCAATAGCGAAACCATGCTCAGCAAAGCAACAGAAGCACTGCAACGAGGGTTCAACATCATCATTTTCCCGGAAGGGACGCGCACCAGCCCGGGACGCCGGAACAAGCTGCATCGCGGAGCATTTCACCTGGCTATCCGCAGCGGCGCACCCATTGTACCCATCCGCATCCAGACCAGCCAGCCGTTCCTGACCAAGGAAGCGCCCTGGTGGTATGTGGGCGAGCACTGCCCTCTGTTCACACTTTCCCTGAACCCAGCCATTCTGGCCCAATCCATTGATTCTCCCCACAAGGAAGCCGTTCGGCTCTGCCAGCAGGCTGCCGCTGTACTGGGACTGGATTAACAGACAATCAGCCGTCCCTGACAGGCTTTTACGCCCGATTCAGCCAAGGAAATTTCCACCGCCACGCTGTCTCCCTTGCGGGTCAGCTGCACCTGCTGCCAGCATCCGGGCAGCGTTTCTGCTGAGAACTTCAAACGGGTAATCCCCTTCAGCGCAAGCCCCCAGTATTGCTGAAGTGCGTGGCTCAGGCTCTGCAGAATCACTACGCCCGGTACGATTGGATACCCAGGAAAATGCCCGGCCAGATAACTGGAATCCTTCACATATAACACACGGAGGCTGAGTCTGTCGGGTGATACTGATTCCGGCACAACCAGAGGCAGTTGCATCCGGCTCTCAAACAAGGCAGCCACGGCAGACACCTGCACCTTACCCTGGGCATTCACGGGAAGTTCTCCCACGATGCGCCACCTGCGGGGCAAGAGCGTATGCTCCACCTGGCAGGCCAGCACAGCACGCAACGCTTTTTTCATAGCCGCATACCCTTGCGCCTGCAAAAGCATTTCGCCCTCCCGGGTCAGAACCACAACCACGGCCAGGCGAGGCACCCGCTGCTCCGGCAGAACCAGTGCGCACGCCTGCTTCACCAGCGGACTTTCCTGCAGGCATTGTTCTACCTCTACCAGCGAAATGCGCTTATCTGCCAGTTTAACAATTCTATCCACACGGGGCAGCAGATGAAACCGCCCATCCGGCAACCATTTGGCGGAATCGCCCAGCATGGCGCTTTCTGCCGGGTGCACGGTGGGGGATGCAATACGCATCCCTTCACCCTCTACCAATTCTATCCGCGTGTCCGGGAACGGCTGCCATGCCGCATCCTCCAGCGGATAACGGTGCGCCACTACCCCGGTTTCGGAGCTTCCGAATATCTCCGATATACGCGCGCCAGATGCATCGGCAACGCGTTCTGCAACCTCCGCAGGCAACGGAGCACCCGCAGAAAGGACACGGACAGGCCGGTGCTCCAGCGTATACATATCTGCATGCTCAGCCCACACTCGCAGAAACGCCGGAGTGGTCACAAGCCAGGCCAGGCGACCAGCAGCGGCATACTGCCGCACCCGGTTCAGGTATGACTCTAACCCGCCAAATGGCGTGGTATCGCTCACGAGACCACGGCTCAGCGGTAATAACAACCCGAAAATAATGCCATACGCATGGTGAAAACTAACTGACGGGAAGACATCCGGCGCGGGTTCGGAGGCATCAAACACATGCCCGAGAGCGCAAAGCTCGGCTTCCAGAGCAGCAAAGGAGCGCACAATCTGCTTGGGTTCCCCGGTACTGCCGGAGGTGTAAAACTCAACGTTGACCAAGGATGCATCCGGAGCGGTCAAGGATGAATCATTTTCAACCGGAGCGAGTCCGGATACCAGGACAGAGCCCTCCACCAGCAGGCGTTCCCGGTTATTTTCACACAAATTCCCCGGCAGCACGGTATGCACCCCGGCATATAAACAGGCCATGAGTCCCACCGCAAATTCATAATTATCATCCGAATAAAGAACAGCGCGTTTCGCTCCCGATTGTTCTATCGCGTCTTTCAAAGCCGCAACCTCAGCGCGGAATTCCCCCAGGCAAACCAATTTGTCTTCCCGGCGGAATAGAGGGCGCTCATCAGGCACATCGGCCACCAGTAATCGGGACGGCAGTATCATCACTCTTATCCTTTCTGCACCTTTCTACGCACCAGAAACTCTCCTGCCATCAGCAGCCCAATGAGAATATACGAAATGAAACCGTTATACCAGGTCCAGATCAGCCAGCTGCCGCACAGCGCGGTACACGCAGAAACTACTATATTAAAACAGAAGAACCACATCCAGACCTTAGTTACTTTCCGGCAATAAATAACGGCTTCGGGAGGCAACGGAATCCCCCGTCGTGACAACAAGGCAAAACGCTCAATAACCGTAGGCGGCGACAGCAGCGACATACCAAACTGCATCAACAGCAAACAGGACACCAATATGGGATACAGCTTGAAGAAGCCGGGGGCATCCGTCAGCGCAACTGCCATGAATAATCCCATGGCGACAACAGGATTCAGCAGGCGCAGCCATGTACGCTCGCGCCACCACTGCACCAGGCACGCCACACCCAGCACCGGCAACAGGCAGAGACAAATGAACTGCAGGTGCTCGCGCCAGGCACTGAGCACCCACAGAACCAGCAGAGGGTACAGCGCCAGGCAGATACCCCCGCATACCTTGAGCAAGCGCATCATCAGGCTTCCGCCACAGCTTTGCAGATGACATCCAGCAAGCCGCCGTAATTGCGCACGCTCTTGAAGTCCTCCGGCTGCAGACTCACACCGTATTCCTTCTGCACACGCACTACAATATCCACGGCATCAATGCTGTCCAGGTCAAAAGCCTCAAACAGGTTGGTCTCATCGTTGAGGATACTGACATCGCAATCGAACTCGCTCTCCAGCACCTCGCGCACATAGGCATCAATTTTTCCTCGTTCCATATTCATTCAAGCCTGGGTGTTTTCGGTAATGAACTGAGCCAGCGATGCAATCGTAGCAAAATGCTTATCCACATCCTTAGTCTCCTGATTCAGAGTCACCTTGTAGCGGCGCTTCAGCGCCACCCCAAGTTCCATGGCGTCAATGGAATCCAGCCCCAGCCCCTCATCACTGAACAAAGGAGCATCGGGGGCAATATCCCCGGGGTTGATATCCTCCAGTTCCAATGCCTCCACAATCAGGTTCTGCAAATCTGCAATCAATGCAGCATCATTCTGCGTTTCAGAGTTATTCATCGTGCCCACATTCTAACAACAAGGCATTTGCATGTCAACTCCGGGTGTTATGCTCCTCTGTCATTCCCCATTTTACTTCTGCAGAGCATCGACTGGCGGACTCTGTTGCTCCGGCGTCAGCTGACGGGCTATATCAACCACTCCATTTCTGATACTATAAACAATCCCGGCTACGGGCATCATGAGCGCAATGCCACCTATGCTCAGCACCGTGCAGGGAACATCCACAGCCACAAAACTGATGCCGGCCAGAGGGTATGCCCACCAGGCATGAAGCGTTGCCTCTTCTTCCCCCATGAGATAAACCTCATCCTTTTCCAGAAATGAAAAAATATCCCGTGCCGGCAGTTTGGAATGCGCCGGGATGTCTTTCTGCCTGGCCAGCCTGCTCCACAAATTAAAAGAAACAGTGCACTCCTCCGGTTCAAAAACATCATCAACGCGAATGAGCTTTCCCTGGGGTGGCTGGGTCATTACCCAAGTCCAGGTTTTCAAGCCGCGCCGCTTGTACGTACCAACCCGGCCTTTAACATAGTGATGGTTCTTTTCATCAACAACCATGGAACCGGGGTCGATGGCTACGCCCTTATGCACGCGTCCCCAGTCTGCAATACGCTGGCTGGTATGAAACTGGCAGCCTGCCAGCGCAACCGCCAGACCGAATGAAACCAATCGTTTCATGAATCCTCCCTTCTATGTTCGCTGCGAAAATTACGCGGACGGCAGGGAGACGCAGAAGCCCATATCCCCCTGCCCGCTGCACGCGCGCGAGCCTCCGCCTCGGTCAGCACCTCATCATCAGCCGCGTAGTGGCGGTAATGCCAGGCCAGACCTTCCTTGAGCATAAAGCGGTTCACATAGCGAGCCCCAGCGTAAACCTTTCCCACATAGCGGCCATACTTATCAATGTCCTGCACCTCCACGCGAATCGGCTTATCATACACCAGGCGCGTCAGCTTCTTACGCGCAGTCAGAGCAAACTCCTGGTCTTTTTCCGGCGCGTCAATACCGAACAGGCGCACCCGCACGCGCTCACCACCGGGCAACTCCAGCAGCAGCGAATCACCATCTGCCACCCCAACGCAGATGCCCTCTAAATCAAAAGGGAAATCCATATTCAATGCCTTCAATTCCCATATTACCTGTACCGGTCCTCCGGGAAATTACGGTAACCGATGGTCAGCGGGCTCATGTCATCCAGCAGGCGGCGGTCGTAACGTCGCTTGGGGGGCTCCAGATTGCCGAGGGTCTTTCCCTTGTCGGGCTCAAAGAAGAACTGGAGGTAGTAGTTGCCGGTGTAGCCGAGGGCGTGGGTATCTCGAATCATGCGCAGGATGTCGGCTTCATCCAGCAGATCAGGGTGCACGGTGGTGCGCACTTCGTGCTGCACACCATGCTGAATCAGGGTTGTAAGCGTTTCCTGATAACGCTCGAACAGCAGCGCGCCTCCGGGGACGCGCCAGCTGCGGTTAGAGGGCATCTTGTTATCAAGAGCCACGTAATCAATGAGTTTTTCTTCCAGAAGAGCCCGGATGACATGCGGGTTGCTGCCGTTGGTGTCTACCTTGATGAGGTAGCCGAGTTTCTTGATCTCGCGGCAGACTTCAGCAATATCGGGGTTGAGGGTGGACTCTCCCCCGGAGAGCACAACGGCATCTAAGAAGCCGGCGCGCTCCCGGAGGAAAGCCATCTCATCCTGCCCACCGCCATGACTCAGAACGAGTTCCGGGTTATAGCAGTAGGGACAACGCAGATTACACCCTGTATACCAGAAAATGCAGGCCGCTTTTTTCGGATAATCCAGAAAGGTAAGCGGGGTGATATCTGCGGGGTGACGCATAACCTTTGTTCGCAACGCGAATTACTTGAGGATGGCGTCGCAGCCACAGCCGCAGGGCTCTTCGAAGTGGGCGCGTTCCTCGAACTCACCCTGCTTGCCTGCGTTGAAGGTCTCCACCGGACGGTGGTAGCCCATCACGCGGGTGTACACGGTGCACTTGGTGCGCTCCTCAGCATGCTCAGCGAGAATCTGCTCGTCAGTCTTGTATACGGGTTTTACTTCCGGGTTGCTCATGTTCGTGTTGTTTCTATTGGTTTGGGGTTGGTTGAAATCAGCTTCAGAAGAGCGGCAGCTCAGGCTGCTCCTCGGTGCGGGCGCGGTCGATAAGCTCCTGGTCGCAGAGCGGGCAGAAGTCGTGGCGGCCGCGGAGGTAGCCGTGCTTCTCGCACACGGAGAAGAGCGGAGTCACCGTGATGTAGGGCATCTTGAAGTTGGTGAGCACCTTGCGTACGATGTCGCGGCAGGCCTCGGGGGAGGAAATAGCCTCGTTCATGTACATGTGGAACACCGTACCGCCCGTGTAGCAGCACTGCAGCTTGTCCTGCATCTGCAGAGCCTTGAAAAGGTCGTGCGTATAGCCTGCCGGCAGCTGGGAGCTGTTGGTGTAGTAACGGTGACCGGGAGTACCACTCTGGATGATGTCCGGGAAGCGCTTCTGGTCTTCGCGGGCGAAGCGGTGGGTCGTGCCTTCGGCGGGGGTAGCCTCCAGGTTGTACAGGTTGCCAGTGGTTTCCTGGTAACCGCGTATGCGTTCGCGCATGAAGTGCAGCACCTCCTCGGCAAAGGCGATACCCTGCGGCTCGGCCGTGTTCATCGTGTCGTTGGAGAAGTTGCGCAGCATTTCGTTCATACCGTTCAGACCAATGGTGGAGAAGTGGTTGCGCAGGTGCGGCAGGTAGCGCTTGGTGTAGGGATACAGACCGCGCTCGTACAGCGTGTTGATGAATACGCGCTTCTTCTCCAGGGTATCCTTGGCCAGATCCATGAGCTCGCCGAGCTTGCTGTACAGCAGGTTCTTGTTGCCCTTGTACAGGTAGCCGAGGCGGGCCAGGTTGATGGTCACCACGCCGATGGAACCGGTCATTTCAGCAGAGCCGAAGAGACCACCGCCACGCTTGAGGAGTTCGCGCAAATCGAGCTGCAGGCGGCAGCACATGGAGCGCACGGCATCCGGCTTGTATGCCTCTTCGTCGATGACCTTGTTGCCGTTCTCGTCATACTTGTACTGGGAACCCACGAAGTTCTGGAAGTAGGAGGAACCAATCTTGGCGGCGTTCTCGAAAAGCAGCGGCACGTTCTCGCCGTCCCAGTCAAAGTCCTCGGTGATGTTCACCGTGGGGATCGGGAAGGTGAAAGGCTGACCGGTGCTGTCGCCTTCGGTAAGCACCTCGTAGAAAGCCTTCTGGATGACCATCATTTCCTTCTGGAAGTGCTTGTAGGTGAGGTCGGTCAGGCTATCCACACCACGCTCGCGGGCAATGGCAAGCAGGTTCTCATCCTCCAGGCCTTCAAAGATGTGCTGGTTGCTGGACATGGGAGTCTGCTCGCGCAGGTCGCGGGGCACGGTCCAGTCGATGGTCACGTTGGTGAACGGGCTCTGCCCCCAGCGGCTGGGCACGTTCAGGTTGTACACGAAACCACGCAGAGCCTTCTTAACCGCCTTGTAAGGCAGCTGGTCCTTGAACAGGTACGGGGAAAGATAGGTATCAAAGGAGCTGAAAGCCTGTGCACCGGCCCATTCGCTCTGCAGAATGCCCAGGAAGTTGGCCATCTGACCCAGTGCCTCGCGGAAGTGCTTGGGAGGCCGGCTGTTCACGCGGCTGCGCACGCCGTTGAAGCCTTCGTTGAGCAGGGCGCGCAGACTCCAGCCGGCGCAGTAACCGGTGAGGCAGTCAAGGTCATGGATGTGGTAGTCGCCATTGCGGTGGGCGGCACCTTCCTCCGGGGTGTACACCTGGTCGAGCCAGTAGTTGGCAATCACCTTACCGGCGGTGTTGTTCACCAGGCCGGCGTTGGAATAAGTGGTATTGGAGTTGGCCTTGATGCGCCAGTCGGTATTGCCTACATACTCCTCAATAGTCTGCTTACAATCAACCCAGGTATTGCCCTTGTAGAGACCGGCAATCTGCTCACGCTGCAGCTTGTGCAGGAAACGGTATTTAATGAAATTACGGGCTGTGTCGTAAGCGCCGGCGCGCATCAGTTCCTTTTCGATGCGGTCCTGCACCATTTCCACAGGCAGATATTCTTCGTGCTTCAGCTTATCCAGCACATTGGCGTATACAAGAGGATTGTACTCCTCCTGTGAGGCGTGGAATGCTTTCTCGATGGCCTGCTGTACCTTGTAGGCCTCGAAGCGTTCACGCTTACCGTTTCGTTTGATGATTTCAGGCATATTGCGTAGAGGTTGTAGAGAGTTTCTGAAACCCGTTTACCGGGGCAATCCGGCAGGCGGGTTCCTGCGCGGTGCACGGGGTCAACTCTATCATTCAGAATACCACTTTGCAAGAAAAAAGTTCCATACGGTCGCACTTTTCTTTACACAAAATATAGAATAAAGAATCCACTTCGCATACAACATATTGTATTGTTGCAGTGTTTTATGTATTTTAGAATTCTTCTCATTTAAGAAAAGTTAAGCAGCGCTGCAAAGCGTTGAAACAAGGGGATTCCGCACCCGGGAAAGGCATTTTGCGGCAAGGCTGTATATAGTGTATCAACTACAGCCACACCCCAAAATATAGCGGGTAGAAAAAAGGCATCAATTCTGCGCCCAGATGCACTTGAGATAGGGCTCGCCGTCAAAATCAAAGGGCATGGGCACGGGAATGAGCCTGGCAGAGGGGATTCCGGCCGACACCATGCGCCGGAATGCCGACGGGGACAATTTACGGCAATTAGTGGAGCAGAGAATGCGGCCACCAGGTGCAAGAATGGCCGCCGCAAGGTTGACAAGATGGCCGTAATCTTTCTCGACCCGCCAGATGTGCCCCTTTTCATCTCGGGAGAAAGTAGGCGGGTCAAGAATAATGATATCGAACAAGCGTCCCTGGCGCGCAAAGCGATCCATCCAATGCAAGGCATCGCCCTTGCAGAAGTAATGGGCATCCGGGTCCACATCATTCAGCGCCATATTCTCACGGCACCAGCTCAGGCAGGGCTGGGCCAGGTCAAGAGTCGTGGTCTGCGCACCGGCAAGCGCAGCACACACAGAAAAAGCCCCGGTATACGCAAAAGTATTGAGCACCTTCATCCCGGGGCGGCACAGGGAACGCAACTCTGCACGGTTGTCCCGCTGATCCAGGAAGATACCCTGGGAATACCCTGCCCCCATATCCATGAGGTAGCGGACGCCATTCTCCTGAATCACAAAGCGCAGGGGAACCGCGGGTCCACAGAGGAACTGCGGCGGCTCCTTCACATCCTTATCCAGCCGTTTCACATACACCGGACGCCCGGTTGCCTTGAGCATATCCTTAAGCGCAGGCGGCAACGCCGTATCGCGCAGCGAAACCAGCAGGCGGTCTGCCAGAGCATCAATGAACACACCCGGCCAAGGCGCACCATCCGCCACACGGAAAGCATCCGTAGCGGGTGGCAGCTTGGCCAGGCGCTGGTCAATGATTTTCTGGAGGGTGGTACTCACAGCAGGAAGGTTTTGGAAGCTACATCAGCAGCCTTGCGGATGGTGGCCGCCATGGAAGTAAGCGCATTGGCGCGGGTGGAGGCCAGATGTTCCTTGAGGCCGCAGTCATCGAGCCGGCTCAGATCGGCTGCCAGAATCTCCACAGGCGTAAGGCCGGAGAGCAGACGGATAAACAGCGCAATGAGGCCCTTGGTGATGAGGGAGTCACTATCTGCATGAATGATAAGCTTGCCATCATCCATCTCAGTGCCCACCCACACGCGGCTCTGGCATCCTTTGATAAGGTTGCCATTCTTGCGGAATTTCTCCGGCATCGCCGGCAGGCGGCGACCTTGTGAAATGATGAACTCATACTTCTCCGTCCAGTCTTCAAAGACGGACATATCATCGAGAAGCTCCTCTATACGTGCATTGTAATCCATTACTTGCAGCAGCGGCTTTTGGCAAGCGTATAAAGCACAGCCTTCTGGGCGTGCAGACGGTTTTCAGCCTCGCGGAAAATGACAGGAGCATTGGATTCCAGCACCTCATCCGTGATTTCATAGCCACGGTAGGCCGGCAGGCAGTGCAGCACAATGTGGCCGGGAGCCGCCAGCTTCAGCAACTCATCATTCACCTGATAGGGGAAGAAAGCCTTTTCCTTGGTGCCCTTCTCTGCCTCCTGGCCCATGGAAATCCAGGTATCGGTGTTAATCACCATGCAGTCGCGCACGGCTTCGGCAGCATCCGTGGTGCAGATGATGTTCGGGCAATCAAGAGCCGCAAGCGTCTCAGCCTTGGGCAGGGCCTGCTCAGGGCCGGCCAGCATCAGCGTGAAGCCCAGGTGCTTGGCAGCCCACATCCAGGAACGGCCCATGTTGTTATCCACATCGCCCAGGAAAGCAATCTTCATTCCCTTCCAGGCCCCCACGCCATACTGCTCCTCAATGGTGAGCAGATCTGCCAGAATCTGGCAGGGGTGCTCCAGGTCGGTCAGCGCATTGATGGTGGGCAGCTTGGAATAATCGGCAAAATCCACCACATCCTGCTGGTCATAAGTGCGGATGATGGCGCCGTGAATCATGCGGCCCAGCACGCGGGCGGTGTCCTTGATAGGCTCACCACGGCCCAGCTGGATATCACGGGTGGAGAGGAACATGGGGCGACCGCCCAGCTCGGAGATACCTACCTCAAATGAAACACGCGTGCGCGTGGAGGACTTGGAGAAAATCAGCGCCCAGGTCTGCCCGGCCAAAGGCTGTTCGGTGTGGCAACCACGCTCTGCCTTAAGCTTGTGGCCCAGGGCAAGCAGTTCACAAATCTGGTCGCCAGTCAGTTCTTCAATGGAAAGAAGGTTTTTCATGACTCTTTATAGAAAAAAATTCCGGGAAAGCTGCACGGTAGCACTTTTGCCCGATTCTGTAAAGTTCAGAATGAGTCAGCAGACGCAGAATAAAAAATTCTGGCATGCTGCCATGTTGTGGCAGATATTTGGCTTGCGTGCAATGCAACGCAAGAGTATATTCTTGCCCCGAAATGAAAGCCCTCGTCAAAACAACCGCCGGCCCCGGCCTGGAACTGATGGATGCACCGATGCCCGAAGTCGGTGCAAATGATGTCCTTATCAAGATTTACAAGACCGCCATCTGCGGCACGGACCTGCACATCTGGAACTGGGACGCCTGGGCCCAGCAGACCATCCCGGTGGGCATGCACGTCGGGCACGAGTTCTGTGGCGTCATTGAGCGCGTAGGCTCTGCCGTGACAGAATACAAGCCGGGTGACGTGGTTTCCGGCGAAGGCCACATTGTCTGCGGACACTGCCGCAACTGCCGCAAGGGGCTTTTCCACCTCTGCCCGAACACTCAGGGCGTGGGCGTGAACCGCGCCGGCTGCTTTGCCGAATACCTTTCCATTCCCCAGAACAACGTTATCCGCATCCACAAGGATATGCCCATGGAGATTGCCTCCATCCTTGACCCGCTGGGTAACGCCACCCACACCGCCCTTTCCTGGGATCTGGTGGGCGAGGACGTACTCATCACCGGTGCCGGCCTCATCGGCTCCATGGCCGCAGCCGTGTGCAAGAAGGCCGGTGCCCGCACCGTGACCATCACTGACGTGAGTGACTACAAACTCAGCCTCGCCAGAACCATGGGCGCAGACCGCACCGTGAATGTTCTCTCCGGAGACAGCATCGAGGCCGCCCGCAAGGATCTCGAAATCACCGAAGGCTACGGCGTGTGTCTCGAAATGAGCGGCGCTCCCGCCTGCCTGAAGGACATCATCACCCACTCCGCCTACGGCGCCAATATCTCCCTGCTGGGTATCCAGCCCGGCGGCTCCGGCATCGACTGGAACACCTTTGTATGGAAGGGGCTTAAGATGAAGGGCATCTACGGCCGCGAAATGTTCGGCACCTGGCAGAAGATGGATGCCATGCTGCGCAGCGGGCTGGATGTTTCCCCCATCATCACCCACCGTCTGCACTACACCGACTTCAAGCAGGGCTTCGAGGTCATGGCCTCCGGCAAGTCCGGCAAGGTGGTGCTCACCTGGGCCGAATAAAATCCGGTGTCATTCACCAGCTTTCATGAACGGGCAATGGCGAAAACCGCCATTGCCCGTCTGGTATATCCTGTATGGCTGCTTTCCGGCACATGTGCCAGGTGAAAAGTGAAAACAGGCTTCGCCTGTGTGAAAACCCGCGCCGGTGCGCGGGTGAGATGATACAGGCGGGCTCGCAGAGCCCGCGGAACTTAACACATTAAAAATTAAAAATCCACTTCACGCTGCCCAGAACCGGGCTGCGCCTTGCACCCCGCGCTGGTCCACATAGCGCGTGCGCAGCAGCGTGGCATCACGATGCCCGATTTCCACCTGCAGCTCCGCGTAGCTGCGGAAATGGCTCAGGTGGTAGCTCGCAAAGGTATGCCGCAGCGCATCCTGCGGCCATTTCCTGCCGCCGCTCCAGCCGGAGGCGCGGCGCAGCTCCCGCCAGTGCCGCAGCCAGTTGCGTGGGCATATC
>JAFNWZ010000288.1 GCA_017379255.1 Akkermansia sp.
ATCTTGTTTCCACTCTCATCGAACATGAGGCGCCAGATACCCGGGCGCCCGGTCAGCTGCTTGTTGAACTGCTTTTCCAAGCCGGCGCGGCCCTCCTGGCGCTCGAAAATCGGGTCGTTATGATTGATGGGGCCGGTGGGCAGCTTGGCTTTCACACCCGTGTAGCCCAGAATGTGGCAGGCAGAGGTCTGGTGCGGATAGTTGCGGATGTACAGCGGGATAAGGTGGCCGTGTTCAATACCGCTGATTCGGGTACGGATTCCTTCCAGTTCGCGGGCGCGCACAGTGGGCCCCACCGGCAGGGATAACCAGCGGCGGTGCTTGTAGTGGTCGAGCAACTGGGCATCACTCTTCTCATACACCTTCAGCCCGGCTTTCTCGTATGCATCAATCACCCGGCGGGCAATGCCAAGGATGTTTTCCTCGCTTTCATCCTGAAGCTGACCGAAATTCACAGCAGGCTGGTAGGCCACTTCCGAACAGGCCATCACCAGACCGTTGCGGTCAGAAATAATACCACGCGGGCCCGGCACGGTCAGCGACATAGTGCGGGCATTCTTGCGATTGGTGGCATACGCCACGCGGGAGGGGTCGTGCACCGTCGGGTCTGTCACCGCCGTAGTCGGTTTGAGAGAGTCCAGCCCGGTTTCATCCTGCGCGGCGGCATCCGTCCCGGTTTCCACATGCACCGGCGAATCCGGGTCGGCGGTCTTCTCGTAACTCTCCGCCTGCTCCACACCTTCCTGCATCGTCGGCGCATTATCCTCACCACCCAGCTTCACCGTCTCCACGATTTCCTCTGCCGCTTCGTCATCCGGCATATCCGCAATAAACGGCACACCACCCTCCTGCCCCAGGGCAGCGGGTGCACCTATCATCATAGCCAGAAAAACGAATCCGGTGTATAGCTTACTTCTGAGCATCGCACCCGCATTCTACCGCATTTTACCCTCGCGCGCAACGAAAAAAAGCACAGTTTCCGGAGCTCATAAAACCGGATTCCCTCAAAACCGCACATAGTCCCTGCCTCGATTTTTTTGGCATACATGCGAGATTCGGGTTGCCAAAGCAGTATTTCTAGTGTAGACTTGCGCGCTTTTTTGTGCCTGCAGAAAAGCCGATTTAACAAAACACAAACAAACGAACATGAACCCCGAGATATTATTCTGGATAGTGCCGTTTGCATCCGTCGTCGCGCTGGTATTCGCAGCCAAGTTCTTCTTCGACATGAAGAAGGCCGACGAGGGCAACGACCGCATGAAGGAGATTGCGGGCTATGTGCGCGAAGGCGCCATGGCTTACCTGAAACAGCAGTATAAGATTGTTTCCATCTTCTTCGTCATCATCGCCGTAGTATTCGGCATCATGGCCTATTATGGCCTTCAGAACAACATCGTGCCCGTGGCTTTCCTTACCGGCGGTATCTTCTCCGGTCTGGCTGGCTTCATCGGCATGAAGACGGCAACCTACGCCTCCGGCCGTGTGGCCCAGGCCTGCCGCGATGAGAAGGACGGCCTGAACAAGGGTCTCCAGCTTGCTTTCCGCTCCGGCGCTGTGCTGGGTCTGACGGTGGTGGGCTTCGGTCTGCTCGATATCTCTGCCTGGTATCTGATTCTGGACAACACCGGTCTGGTGGCCGCTGAGGGCATCAGCCGCCTGACCCAGATTACCACCATCATGCTGACCTTCGGTATGGGTGCTTCTCTGCAGGCTCTGTTCGCCCGTGTGGGCGGCGGCATCTACACCAAGGCTGCCGACGTAGGCGCC
>JAFNWZ010000289.1 GCA_017379255.1 Akkermansia sp.
CTTGCGCTTGGCAAGGGTCTTGCTACTGGAGCGAACGGCTTTATTACGGGCAATGGCGCGGCGGCTGCTGCGGGCTGAACGCTGACGCACCGACTTCTTCGCGGAAGCCATGGCGGAACGCGGCACATAGGCAGGAACCGGTGTGCGCGAGGTACGAATAGCCGCAGCCAGTGCCTTGCGCTGGTCATCTGCGCTGTAATTACTCCCCTGCTGGCTTACAAAGTACTGACGGTACTCCGGATCCACCTGGCTGAGGTTGGTGACGGCGTCCGGGAAGTTTGCATACTTGACGCCGCCCCCGCTCTGACACGCCGTAAACAGGCATGCCACCAGGGCAAGCAGACAAAGCAAAAGCTGACGAGTGCTGGACATAACAGTAAAACTTTCAGGGACAGGTTAAACGGCGACAGGCAAGAAAACCACGCATTTACCGGGCTGCCGCAAACCGTGTCTCCTACCCCGCCGAAGCTATACTATCACAGCACCACCCCTCATGCCAATACTAAACTTTTCCGTAGAATCATTTTTTTGAGAGTATGACTTGATTTTGCTCCCAAGGGGAGTAAAATCAGCCCGGAATGAATACCCTCACAAACCAGTTCCGGGAAAAGTTGTGCACAGAGTTGAAATTATTTGCCAGAAAGCATCCGGAACAGCGCCAGACAGCCGACACGATGCGCGAGTTCATCACCCGTACACCGGATTGCTTTGAACGCAGTCACAAAGAGGGGCACATCACCGGCTCTGCATGGTTAATTAACCCGGGCGGTGACAAAGTCCTCCTGACGCTCCACCGCAAGCTTCAGCGCTGGATGCAGACAGGCGGACATGCCGATGGTGACCCGGAACCACTGCGCGTCGCCCTGCGCGAAGCAACAGAAGAGAGCGGCATCGAAGACATACGCCCCTTGTATCGGGAGATTTTTGACATTGATATTCACCGCATTCCCGGAAACAAGACAAAAAACGAACCAGCGCACCTGCATTACGACATCCGCTACCTGCTGCAGGCTCCGCACGAAGATTTCAGCATTTCCGATGAATCGGACGCACTGGCGTGGTGGTCACGCAGCGATATTGAACAAAGAGCAGCAGAACTGGATGCCAGCGTACTGCGCATGGCTGCGCGGTATTTCCGGAAAGACGAGTCCCCCTCCGGGGGCTGAATTACACCAGAATACTTTTCATCCTCGCAAAAAACACGGACAGCTAAAGAAACGCAGGGGACGACCACGAAGGACGCCCCCTTGGAGATGAAGGAAAATCTGCGTATATCAATCAATTTCCCAAGCAATGGTGCGGGCATACAGCTCGCCCGGGCGCAGTTCAATACTGGGGAAATGCGGATGATGCGGAGAATCCGGGTAATTCTGGGCCTCCAGCGCCACACCGCCACGCTTGAGCGGCAGATAATCACCAGTATAAACCTGCAGGCCCGGAGCATCTGTCAGCACGCGCAGTGTGCGGCGGCCATTCGTCAGCACGGCAGCCAGCTTCACGCCAGGAGTGGCTGGTAACACATAGTTATCGTCATAACCGCCGGCGATAGCATCAGGGGCATTGCGCTCACCCAGGCAGGCAGGGCGGCGCAAATCATACAGCGTTCCCTCCACCGGGGCAATATACCCCGTCGGGATATTGGCAACCATGGGCGTGTAGGCCGAAGCATTCACTTGCAGGCAGTGTGAATCCACCGTGCCGTCCGCGTCCAGATTCCAATAAGCATGATTGGTGAGATTCAGCAGCGTGGGGGCATCCGTCATCCCTTCCATGAGCAGGGTCAGGCGGCGGCCCTCCACCTTGTAAGTAGCACGCACCGTAACCGTGCCGGGATAATTTTCCTGGCCATCAGGAGACACGAGAGAAAGCACGAGGCTGGTATCCGAGACAGATTCCACCACCCAGGGCATATCAGAAAAACCGCGCACCCCGCCATGCAGGTGGTTCGGGCCATTATTCACAGCAAGCTTGTACTCCACACCATCGAGCGAAAAGAAACCACCAGCAATACGGTTTGCCACGCGGCCACAGATGCTGCCGCAGTAACAGGTATCTGCCGGAATCTCGTCCACAGTCTTTGGGCCGTACAGGCAATCCACCCCCTGGTATTCAAACGAAAGCACGCGAGCCCCAAAATTGGTGATGCGCACCTTCAATTCAGGCGTTGACAGTGTATATATTTCTGTTTTCATATCCATAAAACCAAATCAGCGGGATGATTCCCACGCCGTAACCACATTGTTCTGGAACATGACCCACGCAGCCTCGCGCGGTACATAAGCCGTGGATGTTCCAACACCTCCACCACCCCAGCACGGGCCGTGCCAGCAACCAGCCCCCACCGTCAGCGAATCCACCATAACCGGCTGGTACACATTGTAAACCCATTTCTCATACGTCTCACCATTCTGCTGACCGGTAACCGGCGGCGTATTGGGATTTCCCCACGCCAGGTAAACAGCATCCTTTGTCATTCCCTCACAAATCCTCCCCTGCTGTACAAGCAGCTGCTGTTCGGGAGAAAGCTGGCGGAACATCACCGGATTCTGGTTGATGCGGGTGGTGGGTGTTGCCGTCTGGCAAGAATCCAGATACAGGGCCGCCAGACTTAACACCAGCAGCTGAATGGCGCGGAATATTCTCATGCTTGCATGACAATAGCACCGAATTTCATGCTTGCCAAGAAAAAAAATCAGTGCTAGAGTACGCGTTATACGATATGAACCGGTCTCGTTTTCTTATGACTCTGCTGGCTGCCCCCATTGTGATGAGCAGCGCCGCCCATGCTGAAAAGGCTCCTGAAACCATCGCGGGCTACCTGCCCTGCAACGGGACAGCTATGCCCGGTGCGGTTATCCGGCCGATGCATGACCAGGCATTCCTGGAATTACACAAAGCCGCCGTCAGTCGTTTCGTTGAGCTCCCCAAAGAAAAAAAGGAAGCTATCAACAAGAAAGGCGATGCTGACCGTCTCATGGCATACGATGCAGATCTGTGGCCGGATAAGGCAGAATATGAAAAATACGCCGCAGCCTGGAAAAAGACCCAGATGGTACGCCTGGCGGATGTACACGTTGGCCTGAAGAGTGCAGGAGACGGCATATACAACGTACTGTCAGCCACCCGTACCGCCAATGGAAGCTCCATGCCTCTGACCATTGGTTCACTGCGTTACAACAGCAAGAAGAACGCATGGATTTCCAACAATGGTGAACTGACTGCAACGCCTTTCTCCGCAGATGAAACGTTTATCTTCGGGCCCCAGACCGGCAACGAATGGAAACTGAATAAGAAAGACTCCCTTTCGGAACTCAACGAAATGATTCGCATCACCAAAGCGACAGACGGCAAGGCAGTGTACCTGTACTACAGTCTGACCGAGCGTTCTTCCATCAGCGGCACCGTCATCGCCAACCATGGTTACACCATCCTCTTCCCCATCACCACAGCCAGTGCACGAGCCACGCGCCCGGGGCGGAAGTAAGGGGTAAACCCTTTCCTATTCCAATCAAACGGGAGTCCGGCTGAAGCAACGCCACTGGCTCCCGTGTCTTACATACCTAATCAGACAATATGCGCATCATTGCCGGAGCAGCCAAAGGACTTCCCATCCGCGTTCCCCAGGGCGAAGTGCGGCCCACCCAGGACCGCGTGCGGGAAGCTTTATTCAACATTCTCGGGCCTACCATCCAGGGGGCCAGAGTACTCGATTTATTCTGCGGCTCGGGCTCCGTAGGCATTGAAGCGCTGAGCCGGGGCGCAGCCTCTGCCCGCATGGTGGATGCCGCCCGCCCCTCCTGCGCCATGGCAAAACAGAATCTGGAGCGTTCACGGCTCAGCGGCGGCAGCGTGGTGCAGAGTGATTGCCTGCAATTTGTGAAGCGGGATTCCGGGCGGTATGATTACATCTTTGCCGACCCACCCTATGCCAAGGCCATAGGCGACCGCGATATGATTGCCGAGCTCATGACAGACCGTCTGCACGAGATGCTGGCAGAGGGTGGTTATTTCATTGCCGAAGCACAGGAGGGCTATGGTGTGGGTGATTCCCACAGCCGCGAGTTCCCGGGCTGGAAGCTGGTAGACACCCGCTACTACGGCAAAAACGTTATTCTTTTCTACCAGGTCGAATCCGTATGAAACGCTTTATCTTTCTCCTGCTCTACAACCTGCTGCTACCGGTATTCCTGATTATATCCATACCGGGGTATCTTATCAAAATGAAAAAGCGTGGGGGCTTCGGCACAGGCCTCTCAGAGCGTTTCGGCATCTATAAGAAACCAGCCTCTGCTGAACCCAAGGGCGGGCTCTATGTACATGCCGTGAGTGTGGGCGAAACCTTCATTGCCCTCAAATTCATCCGCGAGTGGTGCAAAACCCACAACGAACCCGTCATTCTGGCCACCAGCACCGCCACTGGCCACCAGGTGGCGCGCGATGCCGCGCTGCCCAATGTGCGCCCGCTCTATTCCCCGCTGGATGTACCGGGGCTTTCCGGCCGCTGCCTGCAGCGATTTGCCCCCAGAGCCGTCGTGCTCATCGAAGCCGAATTGTGGCCGAATTTTGCAGAAGCCTGCCACCGCCGCAACATTCCCATGGTCATGCTCAACGCACGGCTTTCCCCCCGCAGCGAAGGGCGCTATGCCAAGGTACGCGGCATCACCCGCCTGCTTTTTGAACGCCTGACGGCACTGGGTGCACAGAACGACACCGACAAAGCCCGTTTTGCCCGCATCGGCGTGAACCCGGATATCATCACAGCCCCCGGCAGCATCAAATTCGATGTCATGGGCGATGCCCCGCAGAATCTGCGTGAGGACTTCCGCAACATTCTGGACACCCTGCGGGGTGAAAAGCCCGTCGTTCTGGCAGCCAGCACCCACGCAGGAGAGGAAGCCCTCATTGCCTCCGCCATCCGCGAGGCGGGGGCATTCCCGCTCATCGTCCCCCGCCACGCCGAGCGCAGAGAGCAAGTGGTGGCCGACCTGCAGCAGGCCGGATTTGCCCCCCTGCTCCGCACCGCTGGAGAACTCCCTGCCGATATTCCGGCCAATGTGTGCTACGTGGCAGACACCACCGGCGAACTGCGAGACTGGACCGCACTTGCAGATGCCGTAGTCATCGGCAAGTGCTTCCTGGCCAGAGGCGGGCAGAACCCGGTGGAAGCCATTGCCGCCCGCAAGCCGGTCATCATCGGCCCGGATATGACGAACTTTGCAGACCTTGTGACACTGCTCAAGAAAGAGGACGGCATCCTTTCCTGCGAAGCCGGAGAACTGACCGCCACCCTGCGCACCGCCTTGGACGGCAGCCCCGGAACCCAGGCCCGCACCGAACGCGCCTACAATGCCCTGCATGTTCATTCCGGCGCCACCCGCCGCAGTGTGGAGCTGGTCGAGACCCTGTATGGCCGTGCATGAAATTTGACTACAACAAGCTGGTTCAGAAAGTAGACGCCTACCTGCGCAAAAAACGCGCAGCCAGCAGGCTCTGGGCCGTCATGTTGCCGGAAAGCCTGTTTCGCCCGGAGCTCTGGCTCTGGGAAAAGAGCAGCGTGGCCCGCGGTGCGGCATGGGGCACCAGCTGGGCGCTGGCTCCGGTTCCCATGCAGACCATTTTTGCCGTACTCAGCAGCATACGAACCCGGGGCAACATCCCCATGTCGGTGCTTTCCTGCTGCATTTCCTTTCCGGGCTACCAACTGGTGGCATGGCCGCTTCAATGGTACGCAGGCTCAGTATTGCTTGGCTGGCTCGGGCTGAGCAGCGGCGTAGATATGGAGCTGATGCGCAGCTGCGCCGCTGCCGCCACCACGGAAGGCTGGGGGGCAGCGATGCAAATGCTGAAAGAAGTTAACCTCTTGATGCTCTGTGCAGAGCTACTCATCGGCTGTGCTGTTACCTGCGCCGCCATCGGGGCGGTGGCCTATAGCCTGGTCATGCTGTTCTGGCGCAAGCGCTGAAACCATTTCTGACAATTTGCTGTTATACCACCCGCAGGCGCGTTTTCAGCTTGCATTGAGCACCATGTGATTTTATACTACACGACATGGAATGGAATGACCACTTCATGGCGCTTTTCAGGGAGGCCGTAGAACGATACCAGCTCAATCCCCAGACCCCTGCAGACCGTTTCTTTCTGCCGGAAGAGCAGGAATTTCTCAAAACCATAGGGTATCAGCCGGCTGAAATGCACGGTTATGTGCGCGAATATGCCGAAAAAGGAGCCCCCAGCCCCAGCACCACGCTGCTCATTGCCTCCGTACGCCGCCATTATTTTCTGAATGCTATGCGCGGCATGTCTGGCAATGCCCGCCCCATCACCGCAGCAGACCTGCCGGCAGAAACAGAAGAATTCCAGGAAATCCCCTACCTGCCCCGCATCATCCGCAAAGCCGAGGCCAAACTATTCGGCACACTGGCGCCCGATATCATGTATGGCGATGAAAAAGACCGCGAGTTCCTCCGCACACACGGCAATTTTCACCTGGCGGATTTCCTGCAACTGGCCGCAGCCGCGCGCAGTGACCGCCAGCGTCTCGTAAGCGCCGTGCTCAACGCCATGCGCAGCAACGCGGATTCGCCCGGCCCGGCGCAGGCTAACTAAAACCATTCCCCTGCATATTCATGGACAAGCAGAATCAGATAGTGAGCACTGAAGCCCAGCGCCTGGCACTGGAGACCATGTCTGCCCAGCTGGTGCATAAGCTCAATGCCATGATTGCGGAACAAGAAGCACGAACCAGGGACTTTGCCGAGCAGCATCACACCCATATCGCACTGCCGCAGACCGCGGAGCCGATTACCATTGTCCCCCCGGCGCCGTTGCCAAAACCGCCCCCGGCACCGCGCCCGCCCAGCCCCCGGCAGGAATACACCAGGCGCACCAAGGAGGAGCCCGCATTCAAACCAGAAGAGAAGCCGCTGCGAATCGGCCCGAAAAAACAAACTGCCAAGCCGGAGGAAGAAAACAACATCGGCCTGGGCATGGTCATTTTCTCCCTCATCGGCATCGTGATTCTCCTCCGTTCCTGCTCATAACAAGATTTAACAACAAACGCCTCAATATGACCCGCAACACCATACTGGCTCTGGCGCTCGGTGGCTGCACACTCGGCCTGCTGCCCTCCTGCAAACCTGGAGAAAACAGCACCAGCACCGCACCGCAGTCCATCCCCGCCATCAAGGTTTTCCATCTGCTCCACCAGGAGGTAACCGACTACGGCGAGTGGTTCGGCTACCTGCGCGGCGTGCAGGACACCAACATCCACCCGCATATCTCCGGATTCCTGCTTTCCCAGGAATACAAGGAAGGCACAAGAGTAAAAGCCGGGGATGTACTCTTCCGCATCGACCCCAAGCTCTTTGAAGCCGAACTTGCGCGCAGCAGGGCTAACCTGCAGGCCGCCCAGGCCACCCTGCTTTCGGCAGAGGCCACCGCCCGGAAAGCAGAACTGGACGTCAAGCGCTACACCCAGTTGGTGCAATCAGGTTCTGTTTCCGAAAAAGACCTGACGGATGCCCAGCAGACCCTGAAAGCAGCCCAGGCCCAGGTTGAGGCGGCCAAGGCCCAGATTGGCCAGCAGGAAGCCGCAGTCAGCAAAGCAGAAATCAACCTCAACTACAGCGTTATCCGCGCCCCGTACGATGGCATCATCGGCACAGCTAATGTTTCCATCGGCGATTTAGTCAGCCCCTCCACCAACCTGGCCAACATCACCTCCATTGATCCCATCCGGGTTGATTTCTCCGTAAATGGAGACCACCTGCTGAACATCTTCAGCAAATATGGCAGCATCGGCACCAATAGTGCAGATGCCCCGCCCGCGCCGGAATTCCGGCTGCGCATGGAAGACGGGCAGGAACTCCCGCACCATGGCACACTCGTAGCCATGGACAGCGTACTCA
This sequence comes from Akkermansia sp., assembly GCA_017379255.1. Taxonomy (GTDB): domain Bacteria; phylum Verrucomicrobiota; class Verrucomicrobiia; order Verrucomicrobiales; family Akkermansiaceae; genus Akkermansia. The sequence goes on from JAFNWZ010000289.1 coordinate 7,908, forward strand.
CCCCCTCCGGGCTGGTGAATGTGCAAGGCATTATCCCGAACCCCGACAACGTGCTGCGCGGTGGCATGCCGGTGCGCGTCAGGATTCCCCTTTCTACCGGCAAAGCCATGCTTGTTCCCAGGGCAGCCATCCGTAATGTGCTGCTCAACAACTTCATCCTGGTGGTGGATAAGGAAAGCGTGCCGCACATGGTACCGGTGCATCTGGGCGGGGAATACAGCATCCGTGTAGAGGAGGACAACGGCTACCACTCCATCCAGACCATGGTAGCAGTCAAGGATTACGGCTCTATTTCACTGGTAGAAAAACTGAAGGAACTGGGCTATGAAAATCCGGCAGATGCCCCGGTGGTGACCGATGCTGAGAATGGCATTCTCGCGGTCAATATTTCCTCCACCAACAGCCGCCTGCCCAAGGGCGAGAAACCCGCCACCATCAAGACCACAGCATTCACGTTCAAGCCCGCGCCTAACCCCGCACTGGCAGCTGCCGCCCAGGAGACAGAGGGCGAAGCCGCCCCCGCCAACCCCGATGCCAAGCCCACCCTGCCGCCTTTCCCCGTGAAAATCAGCAACATGCTGCAGCAGGATGTATCGGAAACCAGCTCATGGTTCGGCTCGCTGCGCGGTGTGGATGAAACTGACATACGCCCGCAGGTGAGCGGTTTCCTTCTCCAGCAGCATTTCAAGGATGGCTCCATGGTCAAAAAAGGTGATTTGCTCTTCACCATTGACCCCGCGCCCTACCAGGCCACGCTGGATGAAGCGCGTGCCAATCTGGCCGCAGCCCAGGCTGCCCGTGAGCAGGCAGACGCACAGCTTACCATGAGCCGCCAGACGCTGGACCGCTACCTCAAGCTGCGCGAGCAGACCCCTGGCGCCGTATCTGACAAAGTGGTGACAGACAGCGAAACACTGGTCACCACGAACGAAGCCGCCCTGCGCAAAGCGGATGCCTCAATTGCCCAGATGCAGGCTGCCGTGCTGCAGGCAGAAATCAACCTGAGCTACACCACCATCGAAGCCCCCTTCGATGGTCGCATCGGCATTCACAAACCCTCTATCGGTGCGCTCGTTAGTCCGTCTGATCCGGAACCACTTGTCACGCTTTCCTCAGTCAACCCCATGCGTGTGGATTTCGGCATGAGCGGCCGCGGCGCCATGCAGGGATTCACGAATCACCGGGTGCGCAAGGCCAACCCCGATAAAGCCCGCAAGCAGGAGTTCGATATCATCCTCGACAACAATACCCTCTATGCCAAGAAGGGTTACATTGTCACCGCCAACAACACACTGAGCACCAGCACTGGCACGCTGGATGTGGTTGGACATGTAGAAAACGACCACGCCATGCTGCGCAGCGGCATGGCGGTGACCGTACGCGCCCAGCGGGACCCCATCCCCAATGCCTGCCTCGTGCCTGCACGCGCCCCGCTCAACGCCAACGGAATGGATCTGATTGTCATTCTCAAGCCGGATAACACCCCGCAGATGCTGCCTATCACCAAGGGGCCCATCATCAACCTGAAACGGGACAACGGCGCCGGGGTGGAATATGTGCAGCCCTTGCAGGTCATAGAGCCCGACCGCACTGTCATCACCGGCACGCTGCTGGCCAAGACCCAGGCACCGAATCTGGAATCCATCATTCTGGGTGGTGCCAAGGTCAAAACCTGGGGCGAGCTCGTTCTCAAACAGGCCGGGGTCTCCAGTTTCCGGGAGTTGCTGGAAAAGCAGGCCGGCCATAGCCTGCCGGAATCCGACCTGCAGGCAGCAGGCGTGAGCGACTGGGGCGAGCTGCTGCTGCGCAAGAAAGCAGCCCCCGATTTCCGCGAACTCGTGCTGCGAGAAGCCGGCGCCAAGGATGAGCTCGACCTCATTGCCCTGGGTGAAGGCTGCAAATCGCTCATGGAGATGGTACTCAGGAAAATGGGCTTCGCCCAGGTGTCCGATGTACCCGTCATTGTGGAAGGCTCAATCATGGCGGCCCAGGCCTATGCAGCCAACGAAGCGGCTAAAGCCCCGGTCAACAAGCTCACCCCGCAGCCTTTCATCTATGTACCGACCAAGACGGTAACTCCCTCTGTCACCGCGGAACCGGTCAAGGAAGTTTCTCAGTACGAATAAACAGTCCCATTTCAACCATCTTTCTGAATTATGTCTCCGTTTTTCATTAAGCATCCCATCATTGCCGGCGTTATCGCTGTGGTAACCACCCTGCTGGGTCTCATCAGTATGGTGGCACTGCCCATCGCCCAGTACCCGGACATCGCGCCCGTGACCATCGCCATGAGCGCGGCCTACCCCGGTGCCAATGCCACCGAAGTAGCAGAATCCGTAGCAACCCCCATCGAGCTGCAGCTTTCCGGCGTGGAGAAAATGGACTACATGAACTCCACTTCCTCCAACAACGGTGCATGCAGCATCAATGTTGTCTTTGAACCGGGCTCCAACCCCAACACAGACCAGCAGAACACCTACATGCGCTACAGCCAGGCCACCAGCCAGCTGCCCAGCATGGTATCCCAGATGGGTATCACCATCAAGCAGAGTGGTGCCCTGCCCCTCATGCTCTATGCGCTGGACTCCCCTGAGGGTTTCTTTGAGCCGGTAAGTCTCACAGGTTACGCGTTCCTCAACCTGGTGGACCCGCTCAAACGCGTGGAAGGCGTGGGCGACGTGCAGGTATTCGGCGCCCGCTTTGCCATCCGCATCTGGCTGGATACGGATAAAATGGCCCAGAAAGGTATCTCCGTGCAGGAGGTGTACAACGCCGTCAGCACCCAGAATGCCATTAACCCCGGCGGTGCCGTGGGCGCAGAACCCATGCCCGACGGGCAGGAATTCACCTACACCATCCGCAACCAGGGCCGCATGACCACGGTGGATGAGTTCAACTCCATCATCGTGCGCCAGAAGGGAACTCAGGCCGTTTACCTGCGTGACATTGCCCAGATTGAGCTTGGCTCCCAGAGCTACTCCATGGCCAGCCGCATCAACGGCCGCCCCGGTACAGTTCTTGCCGTTTATCAGGCAGCCGGCTCCAACGCCATTGAAACCGTGGACAGGGTCAAGGCCATGCTGGACGAAAAGGCCCGGGTCATGCCGGAAGGCATGCGTGGCTTTGTGGCTCTGGACACCACCACCACCGTGCGCGACTCCATTTCTGAAATTGCGCACACGCTGTTAGAGGCTATGGTGCTGGTAGCGCTGGTGGTGTTCGTATTCCTGCAGGGTTGGCGCGCCACGCTCATTCCGCTCATCGCCGTGCCGGTGTCGCTGGTGACCACCTTCATCTTCTTCCCCATGCTGGGCTTCACCCTCAACACCATCTGTCTGCTCGGCATGGTGCTGGCCATCGGCCTAGTGGTGGACGACGCCATCGTGGTGGTGGAAGCCGTGGAAGCGCACATGGAAAACGGCATGACCCCGCGCCAGGCCACCTTCGCCGCCATGAAGGAAGTAAGCGGCCCGGTGGTCGCCATTGCCTTGGTGCTGGCAGCCGTATTCCTGCCCACCGCGCTGCTGCCGGGTATCACGGGCACGCTGTTCCAGCAATTTGCCGTGACCATTGCCGTCTCCATGCTCATATCAGCCTTCAACGCACTCACCCTTTCCCCTGCGTTGTCGGCACTCATGCTGCAGCCCAAAAAAGAGCATCGCTCCCTGCTTACCCCGCTCTACAACCTCTTCAACCGCTGCTATGATGCCGTGGCAGATAAATTCTCAGATGCCTGCCACTGGCTCTGCAAGCATCTCACCATCTCCATGGCGATGCTGGCCGGCATCACCGCCTGTGTCATCCCCGTCTCCCAACGCGTGCCCGGCGGATTCCTGCCCGCAGAAGACCAGGGCTTCCTCATCGGCGGCGTCATCATGAAACCCGGCGTTTCCCTGCAGCGCCTCACCGAGCAGGTCAAACCCATTGAGCAGGTGCTGCTCTCTGAACCCACCACTGACTTTGCCGTAGCCATCATCGGCATGAACCTGGTGATTGGTGTGCAGACCACAAACGCGCTGTCGTTCTTCGCCTGTCTCAAGCCCTATGCGGATCGCCCGGTCATGGAGAATGGAGAGATTCCCACTGCAGATGATGTGCAGAAACGCGTGCAGGCCAGACTGGCCATGTGCGGTGTGGACGGCGTAAGCTTCCTGGTCAGCCCGCCCGCCATTCCCGGCGTGGGCGTGGGTAATGATATTTCCTTTGCACTGGAAGACCTGGACGGCCAGGGCGTAGGCCCGCTGTATGAACAGGCCCAGAAACTGGAAAAAGCACTCATGGCCCACCCGGCCATCGCCAAGGCCTCCGACATGATGCTGCCCCAGGTGCCCCAGAAGAGCATCTCCATCGACAAGGAAAAATGCCTGGCACAAGGGGTGGATTACTCTGCGGCCAACCAGCTGCTGCAATGCTTCAACGGCTCCAGCTTCGTGAACTACTTCACCCAGTTCGGCCAGCAGTGGCAGGTGTATATGCAGGCAGCCGGTGTGAGCCGCGCCAACACGGAGCAGATTGCCAACTTCTACGTCAGCAACGCCAAGGGTGATTCCGTACCCCTGAGCACCCTGGTAACCATCAAGGACATCGCCGACACCGAATTCGTGTGGCGTAACAACAACTACAACGCCGCCAAGATTTCCGTATCCCCGGCAGAAGGGTATTCCACCGCCCAGACCATGGCCGCTGTGGAGGAAGTATTCGCCAAGGTGATGGATACCACCAAGTTCGCCATGGAATATGTGGACATGAGTTACCAGGAAAAGAAAGTGCAGGATGGCCTTGGTCTCGGTGCCATCTTTGGTCTTTCAGCCGTGTTCGCCTTCCTCATCATGGCGGCATTGTATGAGAAATGGACCCTGCCCATTGCCATTTTCATGACTGTCCCCATCGCGGTGCTGGGCGCATTCCTGGGTCTGCTCTGGACCGGGCTCGACCTCAACATGTATGCCCAGATCGGCCTGGTGATGCTGGTGGGTCTGGCCGCCAAGAACGCCATTCTCATTGTGGAATTCGCCGTGCTGCAGATGGAGCGCGGCCAGGAACTCATCGAAGCCGCGGTTACGGCAGCCCGCATGCGTCTGCGCCCGATTCTCATGACCTCCTTCGCCTTCATTCTGGGCTGTGTACCACTGGTCACGGCTGAGGGGGCCGGTGCACTCGCCCGCAACTCCATCGGTGTGGTGGTAGTCATCGGCATGAGCATCGCCACGGCACTGGGTGTATTCTTCATCCCCTGCTCCTTCGTTTTCATCATGAAGCTGTTCCGCTCCAGAATCACAGCCGGGCACCACGGCGAAGACCCGGATGAAGTAGCGGCCTACGCCATGCTCGAAGCCCAGGAAAAAGAATCCACCTGACCAATCAAATGATTTCCAATTACCGGTCATAAGCATCTCTTATGACCGGTAATTTTCACTTCATCTCTTACTACTTACATATATGGTCAATTCATCTCCATCTCGTTTCACAGCTAAAACAACAGCTGCCGTCGTCCTTTTCATCATCCTGGCCGTGCTCAGCATCAGCAATCAC
>JAFNWZ010000290.1 GCA_017379255.1 Akkermansia sp.
ATTGGTTATCTGGCTGCATCTTTGCGCCATAAAGATGCCGAGGCCCGCATTGCTACCTTGCTGCAGCAGAATGATTTCCTGAATCTGCAGACCCAGGCCGAAGAGCTGCGTTGGCAGGAACGCCAGAAACAGCTTGAAGAACGCTTCGAACAGCTTTCACGCCGCATTCTTGACCACAATACCGACCAGCTCAAAAACAGCAGCAGGGAGCAGCTTGGAAATGTGCTCCAGCCTCTCCGCGAGCAGCTGGATGTGCTGCGCAAGGCTGTAACGGAAACGAACACCGGTAATGCAACGGCCCGCACCAGCATCGAAACGCTGGTGAAGCAGCTTATGGAGCGTGCAGATGGCATCAGCCAGGACGCAGCTAACCTGACACGCGCCCTCAAGGGCGATTCCAAGGTGCAGGGGGACTGGGGGGAGATGATACTTTCCCGCCTCCTGGAAAGCAGCGGTCTGCGCCCTGGTGAGGAATTTGTGACCCAGACCAGTTATAAGGACCGCGAGGGGAATATCTTCCGTCCGGATGTGATTGTGAATCTGCCGGAGGAACGCCGCATCATCATTGACTCCAAAGTATCCCTGACGGCTTATGCCCGCATGATGGAACTTGATGCGGACTGCTCCCCGGCAGAGCGGGAGGCTGCACTGAAATCGCATGTGGATTCAGTACGCAAGCATATTGCCGAACTGGCGGATAAGGATTACGCCTCCATAGTGCCCGGCGCCATCGGCCATGTGCTTATGTTTATGCCGAATGAAGCGGCATACATAGGAGCAGTGCAGGCGCAGCCTCAGCTTGTGCGCGATGCCTATGAGCGGGGTGTGCTTCTCATCAGCCCCACGAACCTGCTCATGGCTCTGCAGCTGGCAGCGAATCTCTGGCAGAAGGAGCGCCAGTCCCGTAACGTGCACAACATCATTTCCCGCGCCGAGCTCTTGTACAAGAAATGCGCCACGCTGGATGACAGTATGGAAAAGGTCAAGCGTGCCATTGATACACTTTCCAAATCCTTTGAGCAGGCCCGGGGGCAGTTCAAGACCGGCAATGGTAACCTGGTGCGCCAGATTGATGAATTGCGCCATTTCGGCATTAATCCTGCCCGCCGTATTTCCATGGATGAGGTTTCTGATGCACCCGCGGACGACACCAAACAGATATCAGGTTGACAAGATGGATGAATCTGTGGCTTCTTTGCTTCGGAAGATTCTGGTTATGAGTGTATAGTGACAAAAAATAAGCCTAACTGATACCCGGTGAACTTCGCGTTATGATACGATGGGGTATCGGTCATGCGTGCAAGATTTCTGATTACAGCGAAAGGGTGGGGATTTGCGGTGAGCTTTCCAGTGGGGCTTGCAAGTGGTCTGCTTCCGCAACCTCTGGTAATAAAAGAGCCGGAAGGTCCGCCCCCGGTTATTGAAAAGGCAGAGAAAAGCAACGAATTCACCAGACCTGTTTTTTTTATCTTTTCCAGAAGGCCGTACTGTGGTAGTATAACCTCTGTATGGCAGAAGACATGTTGAGTATTGGCGTTGATATGGGGGGAACCTCCATTAAGTTTGCCGTGGTGCGCGGCACAGAGATTATTGACCGGGCAGAACCGGTGCGTACACAGGATTTTGTGGCGCCCGATGCTATTTTTGCAGAAGTCGGCAAGCGTTTGCGCGAGCTTATCGCCCGCTACCCGCAAGTGAAGGCCGTGGGTATGGGTATCCCTGGCTTTGTTGACCATGATAAGGGTATAGCCGATTCTCTTACCAATGTTCCCGGCTGGTATGATGTTCCCGTGCGAGCGATGCTGGAGGAAATGACCGGTCTTCCTGCCGCCGTAGATAATGATGCGAACTGCATGGCATACGCTGAATGGAAGCTTGGGGCAGGCAAGGGCTTGAATGACCTGGTGTGCCTTACCCTCGGAACGGGGGTGGGCTCCGGTATTGTTGCAAATGGTAGAATGCTGCGTGGTTCGTTGGGCGCCGCCGGGGAACTGGGGCATGTCAGCATTGATTACCAGGGACGTCCCGGGTACTATCATAATTTCGGGGCGCTGGAGAACTATATTGGGCATCCCCGCATTCAGGAAGATGCCGCTGCCGCCTATGCTGCAGCCGGGCAGGATAAATCCTTTGAAGATTGTGCTCCCTACCCGCTGGAGCTTGCTGCCAGGGAGGGCGATGCCATTGCCCTTGAAATGTGGGATGCGATAGCTCGCAAGCTTGCAACAGGATTGCTCAACTGCCATTATCTGCTCAATCCCGCCGCGTTCATTATTGGAGGCGGCGTGGCCAAAGCCGGTGAATTGCTTATGGCGCCCCTGCGTGGTTATCTGAAGTCTCAGATGTATGCGCCGCACTACGCCAAGTTGCAGATTCTGCCTGCTATGTTCAGCAATGATGCAGGTATCATCGGCGCTGCACGCATGGCCCTGGAAGAAGCAGAAAACCGGCAGGCATAATGGCACACCTGCAAGCAGAATCTGTTTCTAAAGGAGAATTGAGACTGTGTGCCAGGCTTGGTCTGGATGAGGCCGGCACGCAGTCACTGCTGGCAGCCATGCGGGCGGGGGTGTCGTCTCGCGCTGCTGTGGTGCTGACATCTCGTGCCCCGGAGGGGTATGTGCCGCCTTTTGCCTGTGAAAAGCTGGATGCCGAATGGCTGCCGCCGCATGTGTATGTGCCGGCGGCTGGCGAGAAGCCCACTTCTTACCCGGACTATGCCGAAGGATTTTATTATTCGCTGGATTTGTCCTCCTGCTGGGAATCCGCCTGTCTGGCGGAAGTAGAGCGACCGGCGACCTCTCTGGATATGTGCGCCGCGCCTGGCGGCAAGACGATGCTCATGGCAGCTCGTTTCGGCGGTCAGAATCACACGGCAAATGAAGTACACCCCGGCCGCCGCGGCATTCTGCGTCAGAATCTGCAGCAGTGCGGGTATCCGGATGTGGAGGTGACCGGTTTCCGGCCAGACCAGTGGGCGCGCCACGGGCACACCTTTGATTTGCTGCTGGTGGATGCTCCCTGCAGCGGGCAATCTCTGCTGTGCAAAGGAATCAAGAATCCTGGATGCCTGAGCAGCTCAATGGTGAATGGCAACGCCAAACGGCAGAAAGGCATCCTGCTTTCTGCCGTGCAATGTGTGGCCCCCGGTGGCCACATCGTGTATACTACATGCACTTATGACCCGGAGGAAAACGAAAAAGTCATTTCCTACATATTGAAACGGGTTCCGGGGTGGTCTGCGGTGGAGGTTGCCTCTCTCTCTGCATTCCGTTCCGCGTTATCCGAGTTTCCTGCCTATCGGCTGCTGCCGGTGCATGGATTCGGTGCAGGAGGCTTCTGCTGCCTGCTTCGCAAAAATAACTGAATAAATTATTCAACGAAACACGCCTAACTTGTAACTAACATATAAAATACGATGAAAACCTATATTTACCTGATGATGGCGGCAGTATTGCCTTCCGTGTTTGCCTCTCCGCTGCCCGAAAAGGCCGAATTGCTGGCAACTAATACCGTTGTGGCTCAGTATGTGGCTACGGAATCGCGCCCCTGCTATGGTCGCACGGCTCTTTGCCCGGATCGCTGCGGGCATGCAGTGAGTGTGGCTAAATTCCGTGTGCTTGCCAATGAAGCCTATGACAAGCCGGGTAAGTATGGCGATGATAAGGCAGAGGTTGGCAATCTGCTGATGATTGATGCTGCCAATGATGTACCCGGACAGGATGAATCAGTTTTGCGCAAAATCGCAGAATTGAAGCCCGGTCAGGTAGTACGCATCAAGCAGAATCACTATTATGCTGATTTGGGAGATGTGCTTACCCCCATCCGCCCCGTGGAAAAGCTTGAGGTTCTGAAAGACGGCGCTTGTGAGGAAATTCTCCCGGAGCCGAAAGACCCGGCAAACCATGACCACGAGGTGATGCCCCTGCCGCTTTAAGCGCCAGTTATCATAATTCTTCAAACAGCCCCATGAACTCCATGGGGCTGTTTGTATTCAGTTCTCCCACAAACCAGATGAAGGGGCGGGAGAAATCAATTCGGGCGGCAGCTCCCTCCAGTGATTCGTCTGCCTTTGCGGTGCTCTGGGTTTCAATCAGGTTGACGCCGCATGAGTACAGCATGGCTCCCAGGTGGACGCGTTCCTGGCAGAGGGGGGAGAAATCGGCTTCTGTTTCACTGAACAGGCTGTTAAGCCCGAACTGCCGCAAGGTGGAACGAATGTCTTGCGGTGCGACAATATGCCCCATGCGCGGGAGCATGACCAGCGTATCTGCGGGTTCCGCTTCAGCCAAGGCCGCGCGGATGGCTGTGAGGGAGTCCGCCGTGAGCCCGGCTGCAAATGGACGAGCCTGGCCGGTTGGCAGGATGGCCACAAAAACAAGAGGTGTTGAGTTTTTCCCTGTCTGCTCCAGCTCGATGGCTACAGCTTGCCACGAGGCATCATCTGCTTTTGCGGTGCGGTATGTACCACGCGCCCGCATCTGGGTAAACTTGGGTAATCTGCCGGATGCACAGTCAAAGTCCGCTTGTTGCGAGTCTGCCTTATGAAAGGGAATCTTCCAGCGTGGTGTCAAATACGCCGCGGCTCCACCCAGCAGCTTTGTTTTGTCACTGGAGTTTTCGCTTGTGGCAAATTGCAGGTTGGGAAGAGACGTACACTCGGCCAGCAGGGAGTTGAAGAGACTGATTGCTACGGGATAATTTTCTGAGAAAGGCAGAGTTAATATGTTTTGATGTTCTTTCGTACGATGAAGATTGATATCTGCCGCAATCAGTGAGATGCTGGTAATATGGGAAGCCTGCTCCGGAGAAAGCGGTAGCGCCTTGAGTTCATCCAGAGTCTTGCCTCCGGCAATGTCCTGCAAGTTCCACAGGGTGTCGTGAAGTATTCCTGGCGCTACGATGACATTTCCCGCTTTATCATTAAGGGCATGTTGAAAAAAGCGGATGCTCAATGCATCGGTGCTGGTGTTGCGCTCGGTCCCGTCTGAACCTGGTACCGGTTCAGCATGCTCTTTACTGGTTGCTTTCCAGATGTAGCCGGCAAAGCCACCTGACAAAACGCAGCCGCCGAATATAATAGTCCAGATATACTGTGCAATCTTCATCTCAGGAATAAAGTGAAAGTTCTTCATCCAGTTTCGGGCTGGGGGAAATGCAGTAGCGCTCTCCCAGTTCAATGCTGACCCGGTTGCCAAGAGAATTGCGGAATGTCATGTGCACCGGCATTTTGCCGGGATACTTCAGCAGAATTTCCTTAATCAGCGCCAGGTCACCCTCATTGTGGCGTGCCGTGTTGAGCGTGATTTCATAGAACTTGGGTTTGCCCCCGCGGCGGCGGGCACCGCTGCCGCCAATCTGCTCCACGCCGTTGGCGGAAACTTTTTTGCCGCCTGTCTTTTCATCCTCGGAAATGCGGGCACGGAACTGGACAAAGTTGCCCTCGGTGAGCAACCCTTCCTGTTCTGCGGCATCCGTGTACGATTTGCCCCAGAGCAGGGCCTCGGTGCTGCCGGTAAAGTCTTCCACCGTGATGATGGCAAACTTCTGTCCACTCTTGCTCATCTTGATGGTGACCGTGCGGAGCATGCCGGACATATCCCGGCTGCCGCGGCATTCTTCGGCCGTCAGATCCGGCAGCGTGCCAATGGGCAGGAACTTGGGCGAATCAATGATACCGCGCATGCTGTCCAGCGGGTTGCCGGTGAAATAGGCCCCCGTGAGGAATTTTTCATCATCCAGTCGCTTTTCCTTGGGCCATTCCCGCAGCGTGACCGTCTCCACCGGGGCAGAGGTGGTGCCCATCATGTCGAACAGTGCCATCTGGCCGGCTTCGGCATCCTTGTGCACGCTGCTGGCACCGTTGATGCATTGCTCTATGCTCTCGAAAATCTGGGCACGGCACACATGCATCCAGTCAAACGCACCGCATTGCACCAGCACTTCAATCTGGTTGCGGCGCACATTCTGCGGCGGGATGCGGTAGCAGAAATCCTCCAGGCTCTTGTAGGGGCCGTTTTTCACGCGCTCTTCCACAATGACGCGCACTGTTTCAGAACTCATACTCTTGACTGAAGCAAGACCAAAGCGCACGGCCAGCTTGCCGTTGGGCATGGTTTCAGGGCAGAATTTCACCTCACTGTGGTTGACGCAGGGGCCCAGCACTTCTATCCCCATGCGGATGGCTTCCTGAATGAAAACGCCAATTTTTTCATTGGTGGATTCGTTGGTCATAAGCCCACAGAGGAACTCGACCGGGAAATGGGCTTTCAGATAGGCGGTCCAGTAGGAAATATGGCCGTAACATGCGGAGTGTGACTTGTTGAAACCGTAGCCAGCGAACTTCTGAATCTTGTCGAAAATGGCGTTGGCGGTTTTCTCGTCAATCTGGTTGACATCCCAGCAGCCTTTCACGAAACGGCGGCGTTGCTCGGCCATTTCCTGCATGTCCTTGTGGCCCATGGCGCGGCGCAGCAAGTCTGCACCACCCAGTGTGTAACCGGCCAGGAGCTTGGCTGCTGCCTGCACCTGTTCCTGGTATATCATCACACCGTAGGTAAGACCGGACACAGTCTCCAGCAGCGGGTGTTCGTATTCCGCCTGTTTGAGCCCTTTCTTCACGGCAATCATGTCGTCCATGAACTGCATGGCACCGGGGCGGTACAGGGCGAGAAGTGCGATGATGTCTTCAATGTTATCAATACCGTAGCGCCGGCAGGTGTCCACCATGCCGCCGGATTCCAGCTGGAACACGCCCATGGTATCACCGCGGTTGAGCAGTTCAAAGGTCTTCTTGTCCGTGATATCAACGGCATCGTAGCGGAAATCCGGCACGCGGCGGCGCACATAGGTTTCCGCATCCTTCATCACGGTGAGCGTCTTGAGCCCCAGGAAGTCCATCTTGAGCAGTCCTGCGTTGTAAATGGCGCTCATATCGCATTGCGCCACTACTTCTCCCTTCGGATTGCTCAGGTCATCGCGCGTCAGCGCCACGTATTCATCCAGCGGGCGGTCACCAATCACCACACCGGCGGCGTGCATGCCCACGTTGCGCACCGTCCCTTCCAGCTTCTTGGCGTAGTTCCAGATTTCGCGGTAGGTGTCGTCCTGTTCGATCAGGTTGCGCAGGTCTTCACTGGCGGCAAGACTCTTATCCAGCGTGACACCGGGGCCACTCTCGATAAGCTTGGCAATCTTGTCACTGTCGCCGTAGCTCATGTCCAGTACGCGTGCCACGTCCTTGATGACCGACTTTGCGCCCATGGTGCCGTAGGTGATGATGTGCGTCACGGCTCGTTCGCCGTATTTCTGGCGCACGTATTCAATCACCTCCGGACGGCGGGTCTGGCAGAAGTCGATATCAATATCAGGCGGGCTGACTCGTTCCGGGTTCAGGAATCGCTCGAAAATCAGGTTGAAGGCGTAGGGGTCAATGTTGGTGATTTTCATCACATACGCCACCAGGGAACCAGCGGCCGAACCACGGCCCGGCCCCACGGGAATATCGTGATCCTTGGCCCAGTTGATGAAATCGGCGGTGATGAGGAAGTAGCTGGGGAAGCGAAGCTGGTTGATGATGCCCAGCTCGTAGTCCAGACGCGCGCGTAGTTCCGTGTCATTTTCAGCGCGGTCCTTGCCGTAGCGCTCAGCCAGCCCTTCGTAGCATATTTTGCGCAGGTATTCCTCACGGGTTGAGCCGTCATCGGGGGCGAATTCCGGGTAACGCTCGGTGGAGGTGGAGTCCAGCTTGATGGAGGTGTTGCAGCGCTCGGCAATCACATTGGTGTTTTCGTACGCATCCGGGTATTCCGGGAAGAGCTGGCGCATTTCCTCCTCGCTCTTGAAGTAGACGCTCTTGGGATAGCGCATGCGCTTGGAATCCATGCGCTTGTTGCCCGTTCCCACGCAGATGAGGATATCATGCGCATCGTGGTCGTCTGCGTTCAGGAAGTGGGCGTCGTTCGTCACCACCAGTGGCACGTTGTGCTTGCGGGCAAGACGCACCAGGTCGGGAATCACGCGGCGTTCCTCCTCGATTTCGTGATCCTGCAGCTCCACAAAAACATTGTCTCTGCCGAAGATATCCACCAGCTTGAGCAGCTCTTCCTCTGCCTTTTCCGGTTCATCACGCAGCAGCCATTCCTGCATGGGGCCTGCAAGACAACCGGTCAGGCAGATGAGCCCCTTGCTGAACTCGCGCAGGGTGTCATAGTCAATGCGCGGTTTGTAGTAAAAGCCGTCCAGGTGGCCTCGGGAAACAATCTTGATAAGGTTTTCCCAGCCGATGTTGTTTTCGCAGAGCAACACCAGGTGGCAATATTTATTGCGGCCGGGAATCTGCTTTTTTACATCCAGCGGGGTGGGAGCCACATATACTTCGCAGCCCAGAATGGGCTTGAAAACGGGCTTTTTTTCGTCCGGGTGTTCCTTGTTCCACTCCAGAATTCCCTTGTTGTGTTTTTTCACGTTCACCATGAATTCAATTGCCGCAAACACGTTGCCATGGTCGGTGATGGCAACGGAATTCATGCCCAGCTCTACGCATTTCTTAATCAGATCCTTGGTATGGATCATGCCGTCGAGCAGGGAATATTCGGTATGAACGTGTAAGTGAGTGAAAGCCATGATGCGTGCGCGTATTATACACTACTTTGCATCTTGTGTCATCCAGAAATCATGTCTCGTGTGTATAAATTCACATGTGTCCCAAAGTTTCGTAGATTGTAATTTATCGGTCTATTCTGGCGCGCGGAGTGCGCGGATTTTTGAGCCCGTCAGGGCGGTATAAAGTAGCGCGGGGTGGAGCCGCGTTAG
>JAFNWZ010000291.1 GCA_017379255.1 Akkermansia sp.
GAATGCGACGCTTTATGTTGATGCTTAGCTTTCTGTCACCCACTCACTGCGTTCGGGGTTTTGGTTGTTTTATTGTTTAACCCGGGGTTCCGCGACTTCGTCGCTCCACCCCGCGCTAAAGGCTGCCGTCCCTCACGGGACTCTAATTTCCGCTCGCTACGCTCGCCAATAAATTACAATTTTTTGTTTTCTTGCGCAGAATAGCATCAGCAAATCTGAAACAGACCCCTCTCGACAGCATTCTGCTGTCCCATATCAAATCAGAATAGCCCAGTTGATGTAGCAGAATTACCAGTAAATTCAAATCTATTCCCCCGGTTCAAGCAAGAAAAATGCGCAGCTTACCAGCGCAGCTTGGCGCGCAGGCGGGCGGCATAGTCACTGCCGGGCAGGTTCAGCAGACGCAGCGGCAGCGGAGCCTTGCTGACCCTGAGAGTTTCATTCAGAGAAATGGGATAGGTGTTGCGGCCATCCAGCGAGAAAATAAGCGATTCGCCGGCGCGGCCACGGCGTTCGCGCGGACGCAGCGTGATTTCCACCGCATCCGGCAGCACGATGGGGCGGCTGGTGAGGCTGTGAGGGCAGATGGGGGTCAGGCAGGTCACCCCGGCTGTCGGCCACATGAGCGGGCCCCCGGCCGACATGGAATAAGCCGTGGACCCGGTGGGCGTGGCCACCAGGATACCGTCTGCGTGGTAGCGGTTGAGCAGCTTGCCATCCAGTTCCACATCCACATCAATCATCTTACCGGTCTGCGCACGGGTGAGCGACAGCTCATTGAGTGCGTAGAAGCGCCGCTCGGCCTCCTGCCCGGCGGCATCAAACTTGCGTACTTCGAGCATGGCGCGTTCGTCCACCTCGTAGCTGCCATCTACCAGAGCCTGTACCAGTAGCTCTATTTCCTCGCGTCCGCAGGCACTGAGGAAACCCAGGTGGCCCATATTGATGCCGCCGATAACTGCGCCGTTGCTGCTGGCGTTCAGAGCAGAGGAAAGAATCGTGCCATCGCCGCCCAGGCAGAGAATCATCTCCGGCTTACCCAGCACGGGGTCATTCTCCGTATTGCGCCCCATCTCGTAGGCATTCAGCCCGGCGGCGGCGCAGGCATCCAAGAGCTGCTGCAGCGCCAGCAGACAAGCCGCGCTGCGCGTTGGCGAAAAAATGCCGATGGATGCAGGAGGATTCACAGTCGGGAATACTTAGCGTTGTTCGCGCACAATCTCCGTACCGATACCCTCGGGGGTGAAGATTTCGAGCAGCAGCGTATGGCGCAGACGTCCATCAATAAAGTGCACCTTGCGCACACCGGCGTTGAGGGCATCCACAGCGCTCTTCACCTTGGGAATCATGCCGCCGGAAATAATCCCCTGCTCGATGAGTTCGAACGCTTCCTTGCGGTTGATACTCTGGATGATGGTGCTGGGATCCTTCGGGTCGTTCATGAGACCGGGCACATCCGAAATATACACCAGCTTCACCGGCTTGAGCTCGCGGGCCAGCGCGGCAGCTGCCAAATCAGCATTCACGTTCAGCGAGTGGTTGGTACCCAGTTCGCGTGCCAGCGGGGAAATCACCGGAGTAAGCTGCAGGGAGAGAGCTTCTTTCACGCGGGAGAGCTGGCAGCCAATCACATTGCCCACCATGCCGATGTCTACGGGATTCCCCTCGGCATCGTGCTCCATAATCTTTTCGCCCACAAACACATTCGTGCCGGGAATACCCACAGCCTTGCCGCCGTGTCCACGCATCATTTCCACCAGACCGGGGTTGATGGTGCCGCTGAGCGTGCGCTCCACAATATCGATTGCCTCCGGCGTGGTCACGCGCAGACCATTCACAAAACGAGCCTCCAGACCGGCATCGGCCATGGCCTTGGAAATGGCCTTGCCGCCGCCGTGCACCACCACGGGATTCAGGCCCATCGTCTCCATCACCACGATATCGCGCATAAGCGATTTCACGAGGTCGGGGTTATCCATGGCAGAGCCACCAAACTTGATGAGGATGGTCTGGTCGCGGTATGCCTGCAGATACGGCAGAGCCTCGATGAGGATATCGGCCTTGTAAATCTCCTGGTCCGGGGTAACAACCTTGCGAATGGGAATCATGGTCAGATGTAGCGTTTGATTTTGAAGATGATGAGGGGCAGCGCGCCGGAAAGCACCATGAGCACCAGAGATAACCACACGCCCCAGTCCGTGTTCAGGAAGGGCATGAACTTGAAGTTCATGCCGAACATGCTGGCTATGAGGGTGGGCGGCAGGAACACCACGCTCATGATGGTGAACACCTTGAAAATGTCATTCTGCTCAATGTTGATAAGCCCCAGCACGGCATCCAACATGAAGTTAATCTTGTTGGAAAGGAAGGCAGCGTATTCCGAAAGGGAGTTCACGTCTCGGGAAACAGACCGCAGGGGCATGTACAAGTTATCCTCGCCAATGCAGCTTTCCTCGTTACCGGCGTAGGTGATGAGGCGCAGCAGGTTCACCAGGGCATCCCGCTGGCGGGTGATGAGGTCACCCACGCGGCCCAGTTCTTCCAGAGCATCGCGCAGGTCATCGGTATCCGGGTCTTCCACCTTCTGCTTGCGGCGGGTGTGGTGCGTGCCGAACACTTTCTTGGAAAGTGTATCCAGATCCGTACCGAAGCGTTCGAGCACGTCGGCCTGGCGGTCTACCAGAGATTCCAGCAGGCCGATGAATACGAGGTCGCGGTTGGTCTGGCTCATGCGCAGCAACTGCTGCGAGAACATGCGGAACGAATACGAATCCGTGTGGCGGATGGTGATGAGCAGCTTGCTCTTCAGAATGAAAGTAATTTCCGAAATGATGGGCTCATCCGTTTCCACGCGGGAGAGCACCGTGGTGGTCATGAAACGCCCGCCGTCCTCGCAGTACAATCGGGAGGTAGCCTCAATTTCGCGCATTTCATCCTTGGTGGGCATTTCGATGCTGCAAAGGGATTCGGCAAACCTTAGTTCCTCGGCATCCGGAGTCAGTAAATCAATCCAGAACACATCCCCGCGGCGGTTTTCCTGTTCATCCAGGCCCACCGTGCGGGATATCCCATTCTCCGTCTGCGTGTATATGCGAATCATGGCTCCTCTGAGGGGTTGCGATTTCGTTTTTCCATACGGCACCCACGCGCGCCGTGGTTATATTATGCCGCATTCACAAAACAATGACAAGCCTAAAGGTCTATTCTGCGGTATCTTTCTCTGGCTGGCAACTCCATTCCCTCTTCAGAATCAGAAAAAGCGCCCGGGGCATCCCGGGCACATGTGTCCCAAAGTTTCGTAGATTGTAATTTATC
>JAFNWZ010000292.1 GCA_017379255.1 Akkermansia sp.
ACCGCTGCTGAGCCTTTTTGCTTTTGGAAAATGCGGGGTCAAGCCCAAATAATGTGGAATTTGAATTTTCATATCACGATGTGACTACATTCAATTAACACTCTTAACCGGTAGTTCTGAAGGTTGCGACAGTCATAAGCCCGGTGCTACATGGTAGTAGCTGAGTCTGTTAGCGTGCCAGACATCTAAAAACAGAAAGCGGGTGCTTTTCCGTGTTGCCGTTGGCATTATGCCAACACCCTATGTTTTTCTCTCGATTAATAATAAACAACACGTTAGCTTGAAAAGCACCCGGAAGAGATAGTAGCGCAAATTTTTCCGAAAGCAAGCCTATTTTGCATATAGGGGTCGAGTTTCTTATTGGCACAATTGGTACCAGACGATGCCTGCGATGGCAGCCACCAGGAGGCATGCAACTCCAGCGGCCATGCGAAGCCAGCTGGGGGAGTTCAGGTAATGGCGGGTGATGGGTATTGGGAGTGAGGCGTCCTGTCCATTCAGGCAGATGCCGTCCTGGCTTTCCTTCAGGCGGAGAAAGGTGCAATCTGTCCGCATGGCGGTGGCTTCTGCCATGCAGTTCCATGGAATGAAACAACGGATGCCGCCGCTCATGCGGATGCTCACGCCGCGTTTGCCGCGGTGAGTTTCTTCGCCCATGTAGCTTTCAGTGCAGAAACGGTCCTCTATTTCCGAGAGCCAGGAAAGCCCCATATTCACCCCTAATGCGAAAAACAGGCAGCAGGTAACCATGCTTCCTGACCAGATAAAGGGGCTGAGCAGGCCTGTCACCAGCCAGGGGATGGCTTCCCTCAGGTAGCGCCATTTCGGCAGGCAATGGGGGGAGTGCATGAAATACACAGGTTTCTCATATGTGTCTTCCTCCTGGGGGCTGGTCCTGTGCGCTGCTATTTGCTGCTGGATGTGGACCAGCACAGCATCGCGCTGCGCAGCGTCAACGGGCAGGGCGTAGAAGGTGTCATTTTCCGCATCCTCTACCAGAATTCCATTATCCTGCGCCCCGGCGCTCTCTAGGCTCTCCCATGGCAGCATCAGGCTGGGGCCAGGCTTGCCGGTGCGGTAGAGCAGGATTCCCCGGCGGGTGCAGCGCCAGTGCCGGCAGAGGAGCTGCAGCCCGTTTCCTGCGCGCGCACTGGCGCTGGGATTGAAGTCATCGTCCGCTATTTTCAGTATGCTCAGGGTGAAGAGCACTCCCATGGTAAAGGTACTCAGAAAAGGACCTTCACACCACCATGCCACCAGCTCCACAATGCTGCCCACCAGCAATGCGACAGCCCCGCGCACCCACCAGTTGGGGCGCGGGGAATTCTGCTCCTGGGGTTCTGGAAGCGGGTAAATCATTGGTTGTCCTTGTCGGGATACGGGGCGTTGTTGTTTTCTGTATGCTGCCACCCGGGCAGCAGGTGATTCCAGAAGTCAATATGCCTGTTATCTGCCTCCTGCTGCATGCGCTCCGGTGTCATGCGGAAGGGGTAAACCTGCACAGGAACGCATGTTGTCCCGGCCTTGAATGCTTCATTCACCAGGGTGTAGATTTCCTCAATTATCGGGTCAGTCATGGCAAAGCAGCCGATGGAATCATCCCCGCCGTGAATCATGATAAACGAGCCGGTGCGCCTCAGCCGGCGGTCATAGCTGTTCGGGTAGCCTATGTTGAAGGAAAGATGGTAGGCGCTGCGGGGATTCATGCTGCTTTTGTAGACCCGGTAAAAGCCTTCGGGAGCCTGTTCATCGCCCTCGGCGGTCTTGGGGCCGAGCTCGCCGCTCATGGCTTCGATTTCGTAGGTTTTGAGGATGCTCCAAGTTTTGTCTGTTTCCCGGATCCAGAGTTCGAGTTCCCAATTTTCCTTGATGATGCGGATAAAGACCGGTTTGCCGAAGTGGTGGCCCAGGCTGGCCTCGACATGCTGCCTGGCGGTTGCCACGCGGTCGCTGCCGGAGGCATCTGTGCATGAAATCGTCATAATGGAAAGCAGGAGGAGAAGGAGAATGCGCATGTATGTGTGGATTTTACGCTTTTGCGCCCCGCTTTGTCAAGTGCGCGTTTTTGTACTTTGTTCTTGACTTTGCGGGTATTTTGCGGTAGGTTGAGCCTCGTCATAACAAGACGTTTATAATACTATGTCCCGTACCCCCATCATTGCCGCTAACTGGAAGATGAACAAGGGCCCGAAGGAAGCCAAGGAATTCCTCGCTGCTCTTAAGGATGAACTTACTTGCGAGTGCAAGGCTGTTGACAAGGTAATCGTGCCTCCCTTTGTGACGATTCCCGCTGTTATGGAGACCCTTAATGGCTGCACCTGCATCGGTGTGGGCGCTCAGGACGTGAGCGACCGCGACAACGGTGCTTTCACCGGTGAGATTTCTACCACCATGCTCAACGAGCTGGGCTGCAAGTATGTGGTTCTTGGCCACAGCGAGCGCCGCCAGTACCATGGTGAGACCAACGCATACATCAACAAGAAGATTAAGAAGGCCCTTGCCGCTGGTATCTGCCCGATTTACTGCATCGGCGAAACGCTGGAGCAGCGTCAGGGTGGTGAGCTTGAGACTGTTCTCAAGAGCCAGGTTGTGGAAGGCCTCGAAGGCCTGACCGCTGAGGAAGTGGCTGGTCTGGTTATCGCTTACGAACCCGTGTGGGCCATCGGCACTGGCGTGACCGCTTCTTCCGCTGATGCCCAGGCTGCCCACGCTTTCATCCGTGGCGTTGTTGCCGAGGCCTTCGGTGCTGCCGCTGCTGAAGCTGTGCGTCTGCAGTACGGTGGTTCCGTGAAGCCCGACAACGCTGCCGAGCTCATGAGCCAGCCCGACATCGACGGCGCCCTCGTGGGTGGTGCCGCTCTGAAGGCTGATTCCTTCGCCGCCATCATCAAGGCTGCTCTGTAAGGAATAAATCTTCTCAATCCCTCCTTTCTATACCGGAGCGCACAGGTTCGCCTGTGCGCTCCGCTTTTTGTTGCGAGACCTGATAAATACGCGGTTTGCCGGGCAGACGCCGGTTCGATTCGCGGCACGGGTCTGTTTCAGATTTGCTGGTAGATATATGTACCAGAACCAACTAACGTGATTAAAGGGACAAAGATTACGCCTTGGCATCATTAAGCAGTAGCGACAAATGCGAGATTGGCGGGCCAAAGGCTCGCGGAATTTTGAGCCCACGCAGTGGGCGAAAGATAGTAGGCCGGGGTAAGAGCGCGTCAGCGCTCGCAGCCCCGGCTGGCACATAAAAAATAATCAGAGCCCACGGAGTGGGTGACAGAGCGGTGGCCTAACGCATTGCCTTTGTTCTGTCACCCGTTTCACGGGCTCCGTTCAACTTTTTGTTATTGCAGGGGCTGCGCCCGCTGTCGCGGGCTTACCCCTGCCTTTCATCTTTCACCCACTCCGTGGGCTCAAATTCCGCTCGCCTGCGGCTCGCCAAAGTCAATTGTGAATTTGAAAAATCTGCACAAATGTCTCATTTATGCAGATTTCACCCTTTTGGTGTACAGACATGCTGGGGAGGCTGTCTGCCTCCCCTATCCCCTCCGACCACGGAGAGAGC
>JAFNWZ010000293.1 GCA_017379255.1 Akkermansia sp.
CCATTAACAGTCGAATGGCATCAGCTATGAATAGGGGATGGGCACGAGTCGACAACGGTTGGGAAATGGCTCCAGGCGGCGGTTTTAGAAGAAGTTGCCGACTCATTCCTAGAGAAGAATTAAAAGACAAATACGGAAAACTCATTCCGGGATCTCAACCTGGTTCAGCAAGATTTAACAGAGGCCTAGCTCAGTTGAGATATGGCAACGAGGTCCCAACCGGAGGATTAGGAAGATTAGCACTTTCCGGCGGGAGGCTCGCCGGTTTAGGCAATATTGCTCTTGGATGAGGTAGGATGGCCTTAAGTGCATTAGGATGAGGTTCCGCACTCGCTGGTGGGGCTATTGCCACTGCTGTTGGTCCTCTTCTTGCGGGAGCTGCTGCATTTGGTGCAACAATGTCTTATGCAAACAATCGAGTTGATTCGCCGGGACTCAAAAGAAAAGACGGGTCAATAGCAACAAGACTCGGGGGCTGGCATACAAGGCTCACAAATAGAGCCTTTCTGTTGCGTTGCGTACAATGCTGTGTCAGCATAGCAGATAAATCTTGACTCCTGGCCATGCAAAGGGCAGAATATGCGCGACAAGCGAGCTTGGAGAGATGGCTGAGTTGGTCTAAGGCACTCGACTCGAAATCGAGCGTGGCAGAGATGTCACCGTGGGTTCGAATCCCACTCTCTCCGTCATCAAAATTATGAACTCCCGCAAAGATTTACGTCTTTGCGGGAGTTTTTGCATAGTAGCGTCCATGGGCCTGGGCAGATGCATTAGGAATGTGGGGCCAATAGCAAAAAGTGTGTAATTTTCCGTCTTTTCTTTTTCTTGCGGGGCTCATTCCTCAATTATTGCAGAAGAGCCTTTTATTTCATCAGGATGCGCCTGACGTCTCCCAATTGATGGGAACGCCGGAGAGCGGTCATGTTTGGCCTTCGCTGCTTACGGTAGATGCAGTGTTGCATTGCGACAAGCTGATAGTCGTGTTTCCTGGTGCGCCGGATAGAGGGTAGGGACGGTGTTTGCGCGAGGTGTCAGACGGGAAGATTGGCGGCATGAGACTGTGCGCCCGAGAAACGGAAAATTGTAGAAATCTGAGGTTTTGGTTGAGCTGTGAGCTTGATATTGCGAAGGGTTCCGGTATAGTGTTGTGGTATGGAAACACGAGCTGTTTTGTCTGTTTGCCCGGTCATGGCGGCATTGGCCATGGCATGCGGCGTGGCTTTTGCTGTGCAGGATTGTGATTTTGCTGCCGTGAAGTCTCACAGGGGCTTTGATGGAGACCTTGATTGGCACAATATGCCGATGCCGTATCTGTATGGTGGCGTGGGAGCGTATGCGCTGACGGGGGCGTTCACCACCCTGGCATCTAACAATGCAGCACAGGATCAGATTCTTATCTTCGAAAAGCCGGTATCTGCCGCAACTGTAGCAACGCTGTACGGCGACCATGCCCCGCAGGTTCTTGACCAGACACATCTGGTGGAAATTTCCCGCCCTACTGTCACGGGCAGTATTCTGCACCGTTTTTCCTACGATGTGGAGCAGGACAAGATGCGCGTGGTGCCCTTCACCCAGCCCGAGGGCGGTAAGGTGAGTAGCAACGGCGACGCTACCTTCACCTTTACGCCCGGGGAATCCATTGCCCGCACAGGTAAGGCTTCCTTTGGTGTGGTGGTGACCGACGCCCGCGGTGGTTATACCAAAGCCACCATGCATTCGCATGACGTCCGCCATGTGGTGGCATCCCCGGTGTGCGAGTTCCGATACTTCGGAGCTCTGCCGGAGTTTTCCACCGGCGCGGGCAAGACGCAGAAACACCGTAACCCGATGGCTATCTACACCCGGGGGGCGAAGAAGCCGGATTTGCTCATCCACGGTGATTCCCGCCTGTGGTACAGCTGCAATGAGTCCAAGCCCGGCAAGATTCTTTTCTCTGAGCCGCAGGTGCTGCGCTCCTCCTCCCAGGCGGATATTGAGACCGATGGCGCTGCGGTGCTGGAGGATAATAAACTTGTTGTCCGCAGGCCCGATGGCTCGCTGATGCTGGCTCATGTGATGGGGCAGGATGTGCCTGCGCTGGAAATCGCCACGGCGGTGAAGAACACCATGGGTGCTGCCATGAAGCTGGAGACGCGTCATTTCTCGCTGGTGGATTACGACCACGACGGTACGCCGGATCTGGTGGGTGGCTTCAACGATGGTTTGTATTACTTCAAGGGCAAAGCTTCCTTCTATGGCATTGGCAGGGGCTCTCGCAAGATTCATGACATCAGCTTTGAGCCGGAAAAGAAGTTGATTCACCGCCGCTCCTGTTGCATTGCCCCCGGCGTGGGTGATCTGGATGGCGATGGCCGCACCGAGTTGCTGTACGGCATCAGCCGGGGCAATCTGATGGTGTGGATGAATGATGCCGCCAAGCCCACTATAGGAGATGGTCTCTTCCTGGAGCTGACCCTGGAAAACCAGCCCAGGGAACACTTTGTTCGCGACCTCAACGGGGCTCACCTGGCGGTGGATGATTTTGATGACGATGGCATACCG
>JAFNWZ010000294.1 GCA_017379255.1 Akkermansia sp.
GGCTGCGCACCTTTACCCTGACAGCGGGCGTGCAGAACTATGTATTCTTTGTGGTGCCGGTGATTCAGATGCTCTTTACCGCGCCTGGCGACCCCACGCTGGGTGTGCTGTTCATCCACAACATGGGGTGTGAGATTTTCATCTGGAGTCTTGGTGTCATCCTGATGTGCGGGGGAATCCAGAATATGCACGTGGGTGTGCTGCTCCGCGGCCCCCTGCTGGCGGTCATCTTCTCGCTTATTCTGGCGTGGAGCGGCCTGGGGCAATACGTTGCCCTGCCTCCCATCATGAAATCGGCAGAGATGATTGGTGCGGTTTCCACGCCTATCTGCCTGATTATCTTCGGATGCTCGCTCTATGACCTGACCCGCAATTTCACCTGGCAGCCGCGTATGCTGGCGGCGGGTATCCTCACGCGTCTGGTGATAGTGCCGGCCCTTATTCTGCTGCTGGCGTGGCTTCTGCCGGTGGATCCGCTCATCAAGCGCATCATGGTGATTCAGAGTGCCATTCCCAGTGCGGTGATTCCGGTGATTCTGGCCAAGCGCTACGGAGGCTGCCCGGATGTAGGGGCCCAGGTGTTGCTGTCGACCACCCTTTGCTCCTTTGTGACCCTGCCTGTATGGCTTGCCCTGGGTAGCCGCTTCGTGGCTCCCTTCTGAGTGAGAGGGCGAGGGAGCGTCAGCGCAACATCAGCCGCTCCCTGTCAAGCCCGGTCAGTGCTTCCAGCCGGGAGATAAGGTGGCGCAGCACGAAAATAAGGGTGACGAGCAGCGGCACGCCGATAACCAGGTAACCCCACCAGGTCATGCGTCCCACGGCGTAGTTATATTCCAGCGCCTGCTGGGCGGCGGGTGCTTCCAGCACCGGCAGCAGGAAACAGAGCGAGAGGATGAAATTGCCCACGGCGGATACGACGAGCGAGAGCCCCAGGAACAGGCTGGCGCGCCAGAGCAGGGCATTGTACGGCTGCAGGGCGTTTTTCTCTGCCACTGTTTTTTCGATGGTGGCAATGTCGAAAATGGAATCCGAGTAGAGCAGCAGGCGCAGCAGGGAGTCCTGCCGCCGGGCGGTGACCATGACTGCGCCGCAGAGCAGCAGCGGAATGGCGGCTTCCTTGGCGGCATACCACCAGGGGGTGTCGGGGCGGATGGCTTCGCCACCACCCGTGTTGGCATAGATGGTGACCACGCCGGTAAGCAGGGTGCCCAGCAGACCGAAGAGGGTGAGCGGCTCTACCCGGCGGCTCTGGATGAAGGTCCACAGCCCGAAGCCCAGCGGCAGCGAGAGTGCCAGGCACATGGCCGGGGCTGTGCCCAGCTGCCAGAGCTCCGGCCCGGAAACGGAGCAGTGGTCGAGCACCATGACGGGTGCCAGCACACTTAACAGGATATTGAGGAGGCTTTGCGTTCCTTTGTCCATATTACTTCATCGAGGCAATGGCTGCTGCCATATCAGGGGCTTTGAAGGTGGAAGAACCGGCTACCAGGCAATCGGCACCGGCAGCGGCGCAGAGCGGAGCCTGGGCAGCGCCGATGCCGCCGTCCATCTGGATGATGAAGTTGAGCCCCTGTTCCTTGCGGGCCGCATCGAGCACACGCACCTTGTCCAGCACTTCACCCATGAAGCTCTGGCCGCCGAAGCCGGGCACGACGCTCATGACCAGCACCATATCCAGCTCGCCGATGTAGGGCAGGACTTTCTCTACCGGGGTGGCGGGGTTGACTGCCAGGCCGGCGTGGATGCCGGCGGCGCGGATGGCAGCCAGCGTGGCGTGCAGGTCTACGGCGCCTTCGCGCTCCACGTGGATGGTAATCATGTTCATGCCGGCCTTGACGAAACGGGGCAGGTAGTGGTCCGGAGCATCAATCATGAGGTGGGCATCCAGATACGCTTCTGCCGGCACGGCAGAGCGGATGGCGGCGCAGATATCCGGGCCAAAGGATATGTTGTCCACAAAGGAACCGTCCATCACATCCAGGTGCAGCCAGTCGGCACCGGCCTCCAGGGCGCGGTTGGCTTCTTCACCAATGCGGCGGAAATCACAGGCAAGCATTGAAGGGGCAATCAACATGGTAGCCCCATTGTAAAAGCTTGTTCCCGCGTTGGCAAGAAGAAAAAGAGCCGGAGAGGCTTTTGCGCTCTCCGGCTTGGGGGAAATGGAGTGTTGCCTTAGTTGGCGGGGTAGTTCACGGGCTCCAGTTTCGGGCGCTGGATGAGCTTCATGATGTCCTCGCCAGGTGTGGGCACTGCCGCAGGCTGCTGGGGCAGCGGCTTGGTGGTGAATACCGGGAAATCAGCTTCTTCCTTGATGGTGCCGCCCGTTGCCAGGGAATAGTATCCGCGTGCCGGGTTGAAACGGCAGTTGATTTCCTTGAGCGGGTTTCCATCGCGGGTGAAGCGGAATTCAGTGGCCTCAGACCACTGCTTGCCGTCCCAGCGCAGGGCAGGGCCGAAGGTGGCGCGGCGCTCAAACTGCTTGGAGACGACATCGCGCTTGAAATCTTCCACAAAGCCGCAGCCACCGCCCAGACCGCGGTGCAGTGCCTGGATGCGCCAGCAGCTCATGAGCGCCCATTCGCCTTTTTCCGGGTCAAAGATGTAGCCTGCAATCTGGCGGAAGTCAGGCCCGTCCTCATGTTCCACCACAAGGGTCTTGATAATATCGCCCTCTTTCCAGTTGAAGGGGCGCATAGAGTTGCCGCCTGTGCCTTCACCGCCGAAACGGCGGGTGGTTACCTTCTCTCCCTTCTGGATGAGCTTGGCGCGTTCTTCCTCAGGGGCGGCGTGGGGGTTATCGCCGGAGTCCTTGGCATCCCAGATGGAGAAGATGGCTACGCGTACCGGATTGCCGTTTTCATCCTTATGGCCGAGTTCCTGCACGCCGATGTACCCGCAACCGAAGTTGTTGCAGGCAAAGTAGGTGCCGGGGGCGCTCTTTTCAATCACGGCCTCCTGGTAGGCTGCTGTGTGGGCGTGAATGGTCGGGCCGTAGCCCAGGTGCACCGAGGCGCACTGGCGCTTTGCCATGTTTTCCGGCAGCCAGTAATCCGAATAGCGGTCGGCCTTAGCCTCCTGCAGACCGCAGAGCGCTGCAAGAGCGAAAAGTCCCGTCATCAGGGTGAAGTTTCGTTTCATCGGTGACGAGTCTAGCATATACGGCCTTTTTTTTCAAGTCAAAAGCTATGATAAGCGTGGCGCAACGCGTGCAAATATATTCTGTGACATTGTTTAGGCTTTTCCCGGCAGGTTAAATAGTGTAGAATGCCGCCGTTATGTTACAGGCAGGTATTGTAGGTCTTCCGAATGTTGGTAAATCCACCCTTTTCAATGCTGTTACACGGTCCCGTAAGGCTGAGGCGGCAAACTATCCGTTCTGCACTATTGACCCGAATGTGGGTGTGGTGGAGGTGCCGGATAAGCGCCTGGCGGTGCTGGCTGAGATAAGTAAGACGGAGCGCATCATTCCGGCTGCCATTGAGTTTGTA
>JAFNWZ010000295.1 GCA_017379255.1 Akkermansia sp.
CTTGCGCGGACGCAGCCCCATGATGCCCCGCATAAGCCACAGCGGTGTATTCCGCAGCAACCAGCCGATGAGGCGGATACGGCGGGAGGGATAATAGCGGGCCTGGTTACGCCTGAGGGCATCCAGCGAGCCGTTCACCACCGTGGGAATGGAGGTATATACCCACTTCTTGAAAGAGGAATATCCGTTTGTGCAGCCACTGCGGCGGGCCACATCCCCGAATCCGGTATGCACAGGCCCGGGGCAGACCGCCAGCACCGGAACACCCGCTTTTCGGACCTCCAGGCGTATAGCCTCGGTGAATGAGGCCACAAAGGCTTTGGAGGCGGCATAAATGGCAAAATCGGGGATAAACAAATCTGCCGCCAGAGAGGCAATGTTGATGATACCCCCGCCCTGCTCCACCAGGCGCGGCAGCACGGCGCGGGTCAGCTCCGCCACCGCCAGCACATTCACATGCAGCATCTGGTGATTCCGCTCCGGGGAACTGCTCTGGTACTCACCATAATCCCCCAGCCCGGCATTGTTAATCAAGAGGGTCTTACCTGCGGGTAATCCCCCTATAAGCTGCACCAGGCACTCGCGGGCACTCTGTGACCCCAGGTCGCAGGGGTGCACCGTCACCCGCAGTGAGGAATCTGCCGCGCGCAATTCATCCGCCAGCTCTTCCAGCACCTCACCACGGCGCGCCACCAGCACCATGTGCGAACAATCGCCCACCAGGCGCCGCGCAAACGCCATACCAAATCCGGATGATGCCCCGGTTATGATTACATGCCCATACATTGCATGTAAATCTTGCCACAAATCGCCCGGCATATCAAGCAAAAAGCACCCGCCGCCCCGCTGGAAATTCAGCACCATTCATAGACCTGCGCCTGCCCGGGCCGGAGGCTGAGCGGAAGACCGGCACATGTCAACTCATCTGCCGTGGTTTCCACCAGGGTGGTGGTGGTATCCAGCAGCGGCACAAAGGTGAACCCCGTTGTTTTTTTGCCTGCCCACTCAATAGCATTTGCCGGAATATGCACGCGGGTTTCCACCGTTTCTGCGGTACTGAAATTACACACCACCAGCAAGGTTGATTTCGCTTTGCGGGAATGCCGCAGGAACGCATACAGCGAATGCCCGGAAACACCCTCTCCAGCCCGGCGTCCATAGCCCGGTGTTTCCCGGTTTGCCCAGTTGAGCCCGTAGAATCCCCCGCCGGCTAGTGCCGGATGCTGCAGCAAAGTGAGCAACCGCTCCGTAAACCCACGCAACTCCCCTTCTTCCTGGGTCAGCAGCGCGCCATCGTACATGCCGCCATTCGTCCAATGCTGCAGGGTAGGCAGGTGCGTATAATCAAAAATGCTCGTGCGGCCATTATCCCCACCGTATCCTCCCGGGCCATCGGCGCGTTCGCCGGTTTCCTGCCCGTTGTACACCAGCACCGGCCCGCAGGTGGTGCAATACTGTGCCACCATGATGGCGCGCACAGCCTCACGCCCCACTCCACCCCAGTACATGGGAGATGCCACGCGGGGTTCATCGTGGTTCTCCACATAGCGCACGCCTCCGTGAAACAGGGGGGCAGATTCCTCATGCAGCGGGTCAAGGTCATTTGCCCAGGCTCCGCCTTCGTATATTTTGCGTAAGGCTTCATACGCCACGCCATCATACACCCCATTGAAGCCGGCGGATAGCAAGGCTGTATGCACCGGGGAATCCATCAGCCGGAGGTGGTCATCATAACCCTCTGCCAGAAAAAAGACCGATCGGTCACGCAGACGCGCATGGGCAATCGCCCAACGCCAGAAAGGCAGCGGCACCATGTGCGCCATATCGCAGCGGAAGCCTCCCACCCCCAGTTCCTGCCAATAGGCCAGCACTTCATTCATGAGACGCCAGGTGCGCGGCAATGCATATTCCGGCGCCAGAAGTCCGGGCAAGGCCATGGCGGCATGACTGCCGTGGCGGTAATCCGCACCGTAGTTCAGCTTCACTGTTTCATACCAGTCATACGCCCCGGGTGTCCAGCTGGCCACGTTGTTTCCCGTCACGCGCCCTCTGCCTCGCTCCGGCGTGTATTCCCCCTCCGGCAACAGCAGCGGGGTATCACTGCCGTGCGGCTCCAGATAATAAAAGGAATTATCCCGGGCAAAGAAGCAGCGGCTGTCATCCTCCGCTCCGAAACTGCTTTCCGGCCGCACCACCGAATGATAGCACCGCGAAACGTGATTCGGCACAAAATCAATGACCGGCAACATGCCCCAGCGGCGGCAGCGCGCCAGCAAAGCGGCGAATTCCTCCCGCCGCCGCTCTACATCCTCCGCCAGATCCGGGTCTACATCGAAATAATCTGTCACAGCATACGGGCTGCCGGCCTTGCCCTTCACCACGCACCCGGGGGCAGCAGGCAAGCCCGGGTATGAGCTCTGCGTGGCATGCCGCAGCACCCCCGTCAGCCAGATATGGGTTACCCCCATACGCGCAATCTGCTCCAGCGCCGCATCATTGATGGCGTTGAATGTACCACAACCGTTCTCTTCCCTCGTTCCCCACGCAACTCCTGCCGAGGTAAAATTGGAAAAATGGCGGACAAACAGTTGATAAATGACAGGCCGCATAGTTCAGTCTCCACATACTATCACCCTCTGCAGGTTCATTCAAGCTTAAAGCTCCAACAGGTGGCCTGGCCGGCCCAAAGTTTCATTAGAACTGCTTTCAAATTCTTGTAGCACAGCTAATTGACAATACGCAGCTAAATTGTAATCGGCGAGCAAAGCGAGCGGAAATTAGAGTCCCGTGGGGACGGCAGCCTTTAGCGCGGGGTGGAGCGACGAAGTCGCGGACCCCCGGGTTAAACAATAAAACAACCGGAACCCCGAACGCAGTGAGTGGGTGGCAGAAACCTGCCGACGGCTGTAAGGCAGGTTGGACAAACGCGTAGCGTTTGCCCCGCCAGGGGTGAGCCACCAATGGGGTGGTGGCGAATCAAGGC
>JAFNWZ010000296.1 GCA_017379255.1 Akkermansia sp.
GAATTCCGCTCGCTTCCGCCTTCGCTAAAGCTACGCCGTGACAGGACGCTCGCCGCTAAACAATTTAGCAGCGTATTGTCAATTAGCTGTGCTACAAGAATTTGAAAGCAGTCCTAATGAAACGTTGGGACACATGTGGTGGCAAGTAATTTTCCAGCAACTAAAACTTGCCAAGAGCGGGCGGATGGTGTAAAGTCTGGGGTAGCACAAGTTGCGCCGCGCACGTTCGCGTGCGTGCTGGTGCATGTGTGCGCCTGCACTTGTGCTGAGAACAAAATCCGAACAGCTATGTCTCAGGTAACAAAAACGATTATTAAGTTGCTGGTCGTGCTGCTGATTAGTGGCAGCATGCTCTTCATGCCCTTTGAGGAATGGGGCTTACCGGTAAACCCGATTCAGACGCGAGTCATCGCCCTCTTTGTGTTTGCTGCCCTCATGTGGATTCTGGAGGTCATTCCGATCTGGACCACCTCTGTGCTGGTGATTACCCTGGCCCTGCTGGGTACTTCCAACACCTCGCTCAACTTCCTGAAGGTTGACAAGTTCAACGGCAAGGAAGTGGCCGCCATCGTGGCAGATGCCTATGGTCCCAGCGCCAATGCCGAAGTGGTCAAAGCCACTCAGGCCAGCGTGTCCGAAAAGCTCAAGAAGGCAACCAGCCTCACGCCTGATGTGGTTCGCAGCACCATCAATACTGCCATTCTCACACCCGTGGTAAGCGGCGAGGCTGATGCCGCCCAGGCTACTGCGCTCAAGGAAGCCGCCGGTCGCCTGTATGATGGCGAAATCAGCGCCCGTATCTCCGGGCTGCAGCTCACCAACCTGACCCAGCAGAAGAGCATCTTTGCTACCTTTGCCGACCCCATCATCATCCTGTTCCTGGGTGGTTTCTTCCTGGCAGACGCCGCCACGAAGTTCCGCCTGGACATCAACCTGGCCCGCGTGCTGCTCAAGCCCTTCGGCACGAACCCGAAGTATGTGCTGCTGGGTCTCATGAGCGTGACGGCTCTGTTCTCCATGTTCATGAGCAACACCGCCACCGCCGCCATGATGCTGGCCCTGCTCACCCCGGTGCTGGCCCTCTTCAAGCCGGAGGACCGCGGCCGCGCCGCCTTTGCCCTCTGCATTCCGATTGGCGCCAACGTGGGCGGTATCGGCACCCCCATCGGTACGCCGCCCAACGCCATTGCCCTGAAGTTCATGCAGGAAAATGGCTGGAACGTGACCTTCGGTGACTGGATGATGTTCGGTATTCCCTTCGTCATCATCATGCTGCTCATCGGCTGGTTCATCCTGCTCAAGATGTTCCCGATTGACCAGAAGGCTCTGGACCTGGCCAAGGAAATGAAGGGCAAGTTCATGACCACCCCCAAGGCCTGGGTGGTGTACATCACCTTCATCGTGACCATCCTCCTTTGGGTGGTTCCCAAGCAGTACCATGGTCTGGATGCTAACAGCGTCGCCATCATCCCCATTGCTGTGTTCTCCGTGACCGGCGTCATCACCAAGAAGGACCTCAAGGCCATGAGCTGGGACGTGCTCTGGCTTGTAGCCGGTGGTTTTGCCCTGGGTGTTGCACTGGGTGAAACCAATCTCGCCAGCGACCTCATCCGCTCCATTCCCTTCGCTGAATGGGACAGCCTGGCGCTCATCGTAGGCTCCAGCCTCATCTGCCTCTTCATGGCCACCTTCATGAGCCACACGGCTACCGCCGCGCTGCTCATGCCCATCATGGCCTCCGTGGCTGCCGGTATGGTGGCAGGCGGCGCCATGGATGCCCCCGGCGCCATTGGTCTGCTGGTAACCATCGCCTTCGCCTCCTCGCTGGGCATGGCACTGCCGATTTCCACACCGCCCAACGCCATGGCCTACGCCACCGGCCACGTGGAGCAGAAGGGTATGGCCATTTCCGGCACCATCCTGTGCCTGATTGGCCTGGCCATCTCCATCGGTCTCATGTACCTGCTGGGAGCCATCGGCTTCTTTGGCTGATTCATTCCAACCGTCCGCAATGCTGCAAATCCCTGAACAGATTATTGAACCGCTCAAGCGCATCAATGCGGTGTACTTCAGCGACCCCGGCCGCACCATCGAGCTTGCCGAAGGCGAGCAGCTGGTGGGCCAGGGCGAGGAATGCCACCGTGTCTACTATGTGCAGCGGGGCAGCTTTGCGGCCTTCCGCCGGGCAGATTCATACGATGGTGTGAATCTGCCGGTGGAAAGCAGCACGCGCGGTTACGAAGTTTTCCGCGCCGAAGAAGGCTCATACGTATGCGTACAGGCCTTCTTTTCGCGCTCCTACCACAGCTCCAATGACATTGTGGCGCTGGAAGACTCCGTGGTGACCTATGTGGACGACACCACGGAAGCGGTAGACGCGGAGACATACGGATGTTTCGAGCGCCAGTTCATCCCGGTTCTGGTTCATGAACTGGCCGCCCGTAACTCCCGCATTTTCACCAAGACCTCCGAAAAGGAAGAAGCCCTGCGCGTGCTGCAACGGGCAGAAATGGCCAGCACACTGGCCCAGCTTTCCGCCGGCATCGCGCACGAACTGAACAACGCCGTGGGCGTGCTCTCCCGACGCACGGAGTTCGTGGCCGACAGCCTCCAGGAATACCTGGAAGATGAAGACAAGCTCAACGCCCAGCTCTTCTCCTACGGATTCGAGGATAATTCCTTTGTCTCTGCCAGCGAACTGCGCAGCGCCGCCCGTTATTACGAACGCGAGCTTGACCTGCCGCAGGAGGCCGCCAAGGTCATGGCCCACATCTTCCCCAACACGGCGGAAGGCTGCAGACAACCCGGCAAATTCACCCGCAACCTGAAAAAGAACTACCGTTTCTGGGAGCTCGGGCACGACCTGCGGGACATGCGCATGGCCTCCAAACTGGCCACAGGCATTGTGCGCGCCGTAAAACTGCTGGGCGGCGGCAACAGCACGCGGGAACCGGGCATCAGCGTGGAACAAAGCGTGACCGATGCGCTCAACCTGCTTCACAACAAGCTCAAACGCGTGGAAGTGCAGACCCGTTTCTCCCCCCTGCCCACCATCACCGCCGATGCAACCGAACTGGTGCAGGTGTGGAGCAATGTCATCAAAAACGCCTGCGACGCCATGGAACAGGGCCACACGGAACACCCCAGCCTCCGCATCAGCGCCGCCTGCTGCCATGTGCAGGGAGTCCACCTCCTGCCCACGGAGTACATCTCCGTCACCATCGCCAACAACGGCCCCGCCATTGACGAGGAAAACCTCAACAAGATTTTCAACCCCAACTTCACTACCAAGAAAATGGGCCTGGACTTCGGTCTGGGGCTCGGTCTGGCCATTGTGCGCCGCGTGGTAGACAGCTACAACGGCACCATCGAAGTGCGCAGCAATGCCCAGGAAACATCATTCACCATCAACATTCCAACCACTCAAATCCATGGAAACGATTAACATTATCTGTGTAGACGACCAGCAGGAAGTGCTGGATTCCGTAATGCGCGACCTGCGCCCCCTCACCACCCACATCCGCCTGGAGGAAGCCTCCAGCGTGGCAGACTGCATGCAGCTCATCGAACAGATTGACGAAGACGGCGACCACGTTGCCATCGTCATCTCTGACCAGGTGATGCCTGAGGAAACCGGCACCGAACTGCTGGGCAAGATTGCCGCCGACCGCCGTTTCAGCAAGACCCGCAAGGTACTGCTCACCGGCCAGGCCACCCACGCCGACACCATCAACGCCATCAACGACGGCCACATCGACAACTACATCGAAAAGCCCTGGCAGCCCGAAAAGCTGCTGGCCGTGGTGAAGCGCCTGCTCACCCTCTATGTGCTGGATGCCGGGCTCGACCACACCGAGTACATGCCGGTGCTGGATACCACCACCCTGTTCTCCAAGTTGCGCTAAGATTATGAAAGGCATCCTCCTTCCCCTGGTGCTCGCTGGCGGCGCTGTGGCCGGCGAAGCCATCACCCTGAACACCCAGCCCACCCACACCGATTGGGTCGAAGCCGTCAAGCAGGCACTGGTGGTCTACGAAAACAAGGACACCTTCATCACCAAGGTAGCCCTGACCACCCGCCAGCAGTGGCAGATGGCCAGCGTGCAGCCCAACAGCAACAACCGCGCCCACATCAAAGAGGGCGGCACAAGCTACAATGACGAATTCCGCCGCAACTGGCTCGGCGTCAATGTCTACACCAGGAGCAACACCCAGTTCCACACCTACGTGCGCCTGGGCGGACTCCCCGTGCGCGACACCTACGTCGGCGGACGCACCAAGAAGAACTACTCCTACACCGGGTTCTACGACATCTGGTTGAAGCAGCAGATTACCGCCGTGAAAGGCCTCAGCGTCCGCGCGGGTAAGTTTGCCCCCAGCTTCACCACAGACTTCCGCATGTCCAACGCCAGCATGCCCTGCGTGGAGCGTTCGTACGTTGCCAACCAGTTCGGGCTGGACACCAACTGGGGTGTGGAGGTAAACTACACCGCGCCGGATAAGAAAGACATCCTCTACATGCAGTTCATGGCAAACGACCGCGCCAGCAGCACCTGCGCCCCCAATCACCGCGACCACTACGGCCGTGGCGATGGTTTCAAGGGCGAGTTCGGCTGGGAGGACGAATGCTTCATCATCTTCGGCGGCACGCACAAGTTCAACGTGACAGAGAGTGGCTACCACGCCATTTCCGGTGAATACATGCACGATTTCAACGATGCATACCACGGCAAGAAGGAAGGCGCAAACAACTACGGCTTCGGCTTCAAGGACGCCCTCTCCATCGGTTACGAAATCAAGTACAATAAGCTCACCTTCAACGCCAACGCCGTGGCTGCCTTTGAGCAGCAGAAAGGCAACGGCACCAATAACGTGGGGCTCCAGCTGCAGCCTGTGTACTCCGTTCACCCGAATGTTGACCTCGTGTTCCGCTACAACGGCATGACCGGCCACGGCGCCTGCAAGCTGGGCGCAGACCGCTACATCTGCACGCAGACCACTGCCCCCTCCTGGGTAGACAGCATCCACGCCTTCTATTTCGGCGTGAACCTGTACGCCTCTGAGAAGTACAAGGATGCAGCCCGCCTCATGTTCGGCGCCGAATACACCACCGCCCGCAAGAACGGCAAAGATTGCTACAACGGCTGGGAATACTCCGCCGCCGTACGCTGCAATTTCTAATCCCCCCCCTCACCGCTTCACCAGCCCCCGCCCAACCGGCGGGGGCTTTTTATTGCCCGGGTCAACAGAATCTTGACTTCTGCGCGGTAAAGAATTTGCTAATCTTTACCGCTGGGACGTAAAGATGTTCAAATTCTTTCTTGCTCCGGCGTAAAGAATTTGCTACTAAGGCACGGAGCTTTTTATGTATCGTCTTCATTTTCGCCTGTTTAGCGCTGTCCTGTGTGCTATGGGGCTGAGCGGGTGTTACACCCAGCTGCACCAGTATGCCTGGCAACGCGCCAAGGTGGTGGACGAAGCCTGGTTCCAGCCCGCAGAAGCAGAGCTCTACCAGGCAGGCGACACGTTTTATACCAAGGCCTACCACGGACCCGGGCGCGGATGTTACGGTGGCTTCCCCTTCCACTGGGTTATGCTGCGCGGCACCGGCATGGCTACCTTCTGCCCTGACGTAGAGAAGGCGGAGGCCGTCTACCTGCCACTCACGGAACAAAGCGCTGCTGATGTGCAGAACTCACTCGATAAAGGCGCGCCCTATGTGATACGCGTCGAAATCTGCGAAGATTCAGGCGGCGACCTGAAGCAACTTCCGGATTCCGCCCGCCTGCTGCCCGTGAAAACATTCTGCAATCTCGGTGTGACGGCTGACCGCACCCTGAGAAACAGCCGTATGCATCCCCGCACCGATGCGCACAAGTACTACGCCTACCCGCTCGGCGCCCTCACCGCCGTAGCGGTGGATGCCCCGCTCAGCATCGCCGACACCGCAGCCACCGTGGCCATCGGGGTTGTGTCCCTGCCCATCGGCCTCACCTACCGTCTTGTCGAGGCCTGCACCTCCCAGGATACCGAATCCCCCTGAGCGCAATGCTAGCAGTTGGGGAGAATTATACTCCCGGGTCAGAATTCAAGGGCAGGAACGCATAGCCTACACCGCGTTCCGTGGAGATGCATTCTGCATACATGCCCAGTTTGTGCCTCAAGCGTTTGATATGGGTATCCAGGGCGCGGGTCTGGGTGGTATCAGAGTGCCCCAGGATGACATGCTGCAGGTCGTAGCGGTCCTGGACTTTTCCGGGGTGTTCCATCAGATAGGCCAGCAGCTTGAACTCGGCAGCCGTAAGCTCCAGGTTCTGCCCATTCAAAGAAGCCTGGTGGGTGATCTTATCTAAGCACAACGCCTTGTACTGAAGCATCACCCTGGAAGCACTGCTGTTCGCCCTGTGCAGGATATTGCGCACACGAAGCACAAGCTCCTTGCTGCTGAACGGCTTGGTCACATAATCATCCGCGCCGAGCCGCAACCCCTCCAGGCGGTCATCCAGCTCACCACGCGCCGTGAGAAACAAGGCCGGAATATTCCGGGTGGCCTCATGCTCCTTCATTTTCTGCAGAATCTCCATGCCATCCATTCCGGGCAGCATCATATCCAGAATCACGCAATCGGGCATACTGCTGCGTATCTGCTCCCAGCCCTCGGTCCCATGGTGCACCAGCGTGCAATGCCAGCCCTGCCGTTCCAGATTATAGGCAACCAGGGCCGCGATATCTTCATCATCCTCAACTATAGTAATTTGTACAGGCATATTCTTACTCGCCTTATTATACCCTCCCGGTGCAGGCATACAAGAAAACAAATGTGACTTAAAAGTCACACATACTGTGACTTTTGATTCACCATGGAAACCTTGAAAATTTTCCGGCTGTGCGATTTACTGAAGATGTCAACCGCAACACAGGCTGACACCAAACAAAAGAAAATACGATATGAAAAAGAATACCATCATGGCACTGGCCCTGGCCATCGGGGCCGCTCCGCTCTCCCAGGCATCTGATTTCAGCCTCGCCTCGCACATGAAGGATGCGTTCAAGGTATTTGACGCAAAGCGCGATCATGCAGAGAATCCCTGGCTGCAGGAACTGACCCTGAAAATGCGCGGGCAATACCAGTGGGGATATCTGGATCCCGCCGGCGGCGATGACCGCGTGAAAGGAGACCGCAACGACAACAACGAATGGCGGCGTTTCCGTCTGGGTGCCCAGGCCAAAGTGCTGAATAACTTCACCATCAAGGGCGTCTGGAATATCGGCGGACTCGATGCCCGCAGCAAGTTCAGCGACGGGGAATGGGACCGCTCCCACTCCGAAGGTACGCTGGATGAACTGACCCTCTCCACCAGAATCAAGCCGGTCACGCTCACGCTGGGTAAGCACAAACCGGCCTACATGGCCGAATACCGCACCTCCAGCGCCAGGCTGATTACGCTGGAACGCTCTGCCCTGGTGAACCAGCTCAAGGCCGAGAAACTCTATGGTATATCGGTGACCAATGCCGACAAGAAGGCCGAATGGGGGTGGAATGCCGGGCTCTGGCTGAACGGGCAGCGCGATAACTCCTGGCTGGAACCCTCGTTCAACAGCAATGACAATGTGACCCTCGGCATGTCTGTATCCCGCGCCACCGGCAGCAACGGCCGCCTGCAGCTGGACTACATGCACAGCTTCCGCAAGGACGGTGATTCCAACCCCGGCTCTGAATACGCCGGTCCCGGAGCACAGGATGTGGTGGCCCTGAGCTGGGAGGGTAAACAAGGGAATCTCACCCTGCTTGCCGAGGCTCTGGCCGGTTTCAATGTGTACGATGGCCAGGCGGGTGCTGAAAATGTATTCGGCCTCGTCATCATGCCCAGCTACCGTTTCTCCCCGCACTGGGAAGGCGTGCTGCGCTACCAGCTGGCCAGCGGCAGCAACGCGGTGAAGGGAGACAGCCGGTACTACACCACCAACTCCACATACTCCGGCACGAGCGACCTGCTCCAGGGGCTCTACATGGGTGCAAACTACTATGTATGCCCGGAAAACCCGCACATGCTCAAGCTGATGCTTGGCACCGAATACCTCAACTCCGCAGGTACCGATGCCAAGGGCAACAAGGGCTTCACCGGCTGGCAGCTTTCCTCTGCCGTTCGCTTCGACTTCTGATAATTCTAACTTCTAAACCATAGAAAAACAAAGATATTATGTTCAAGAATCTGTTTATCGCCGCGCTGGGGCTGTGCACACTTGCGCAGGCAGAAACCACCATCACAGGCGCCGGGGCCTCGTTCCCCGCCCCTGTATACCAGAAATGGACCTACGCGTACTCCCGGCAGAACCCGGGTACCCAGGTCACCTACCAGAGCATGGGCTCCGGTGCCGGGCTCAACCAGATCAAAGCCGGTACGGTGGATTTTGCCGGGTCGGATAATCCACTCACGCTGGAACAGCAGAACGAAGCCGGGCTGGAGCAGTACCCCATGCTCACCGGCGGTGTGGTGGTCATCGTGAATATCCCCGGCGTGAAAGACAACCAGCTCAAGCTCAGCCAGAATGTGCTGGCCCGCATTTTCCTGGGCGAAATCACCAGCTGGAATGACCCCGCCATCAAGGCGCTGAACCCGAAACTCAAACTGCCCAAGCTGAAAATCACCGTGGTGCGCCGCGCGGATTCCAGCGGCACCTCGTTCATCTTCACCAATTACCTCTCGAAGATTTCTGCCGACTGGAAAAAGAAGGTCGGCCAGGGGTCCTCGGTGAAGTGGCCGGTGGGCATCGGCGGCCAGAAGAACCCGGGCGTGTGCAACAATGTGGCCCGCACCCGTGGTGCTATCGGTTACACGGAATACACCTACGCGGTAGAGGCCAGACTGGCCTGCGCCATGCTGGAGAACGCCAGCGGCAACTATGTAGCCCCGAACCAGGCCAGTTTCTCCACCTCTGCCGCTGCGGCCGACTGGAAGAACGCACCCGGTTTCTACATGGAGCTCACCAACGTGCCCGGTGCCACCAGCTGGCCCATCACGGGTGTGACCTATGTGCTGTTCCGCAAAGATACTCCGGCCGAGAAGAAGGCAGCCCTGCGCGACTACTTCATGTGGTGCTACACCAAGGGTGCCCCCACCGCCACAAAGCTCAACTACGTGGCACTGCCGGATTCCGTGGTGAAGCTGGTGGAACAGGAACTTTAAGACTACCCCATTTTGTCCATATAGAGAGTATGGTTCCCCGCAGGTTTTCCTGCGGGGAACTGCTTTTTCTCCTCAATGGCATGGACGGCATCTCATCGATAAATCGGGAATTGGAGAAGAGTTGCCGAGCCGTAGGCGAGCGGAATTCAGAGCCCACGAAAGTGGGCGGCATAATCGTAGCGAGGGCCGTCAGGCCCTCGTTCGCAACAAAAATATGACCGAGCCCGCGTCTACGGGCGGCATAATGCGAGGCCAAGAGGAATATCTCGGCAACGCAAATAACTTTTTATTCAATACCGATATACATTGAAATCGACACGGTTTCGTATTTCGACTCTTTATGCCGCCCGTTTCACGGGCTCCTATATTTCTTTGCTGTAATCGAGGGGTTACGCACGCCCCGCTGAAGCGGGGCGGCTCCACCCCATCGCTACGATTATACCGCCCTAAAGGGCTCAAAATTTCGCGGTCGTACCGACCGCAAGTGACTCGAC